>CAMNNS010000020.1 GCA_946545765.1 uncultured Bacteroidales bacterium
CAGAGGAAAAATATTTTATATCAGAACTCATTATCACCTCAAAATGTAGGCACTAAATTTTACCCATTCTCAAAACAGAGTATTTTAGCACAAATATATCAAGACCAAAAGGTAACACAAGTAAGCTTTAAAGAGTTACATTATCATGCCCATAAAATATTACCCCAGAGAGTGGAGAGTCTTTATAAATTGATGACAAATAAATTAGTGATAAAAAATAAATTGGGTTTTATAGTAGAAGATCCTTTCAGATACAACAGAGTAACAATTAAAAACAATAAAACTAATTGGGGGAGTTGTTCGGGGAAAAGAAATATAAATTTGAATATAAATTTAATAAGACTCCCGATAGCCCTTATGGATTATGTTATTGCCCATGAATTGTGCCATTTAGTCTATTTTAATCATGGCTCAAACTTTCATTCAATGTTAAATGTCATAACAGGGGGGCGAGAAAAAGAATTAAGTAAGCAATTAAACAAATTTAAGTTATTGTAATGGCAAAACTTTTTACTGCAAAAAAAATGATGGCAAGTAGTCGTTTCTCCAACTACTTTAAAACTCTTTCACCTTTGCAACCTATTTGGTACTTTAGCTATATATCAGTCAGATCTTGCAGAAGGAGTTGAGGCCGAGTTGTCGCAACAGAAAATAGTCAGGATTATGGAGAACTATCTCATACAGCGTAAAAGGATGCTCCAGCGTCTGTTTAAAATACCAGGAATTTTCCCAATTATGCACAAACTTATCCCAAAGTTGATGATGAAAGGCAATGGTTACGGTTGGGATACGGTTGAGGTTGATTGTGGCAAGAACATTTGTGCCTTTGATACGCACCAATGCATTTTTGCTACTATTTTCAAGAAACGTGGTGTGCAAGAATTAGGTCCTTGCTTTTGCCATATAGATGACTATCTATATCCGGAGCTTCCAGGCATAGATTTTAGACGCACAGGCACTTGTTGCAACGGTGACGCATATTGCGATTTTCGTTTTATTAAGAAAAACAATCAAAATCGCACTTAACTATGTAGAGCACATCCTGTAAGAAGACTCTTTTACTGCAAAGTTTTGGTGTGGTAGAGAATAAACTTGAGTAGTTTTGTATTTAGTTTGATAAAGAACTAAGTTGTTCGTATAAGGCATCTACGCCTTCAAATAGTTCTTTCTCTATAGCTTTATAATATACTCTTGCTTTTATCTCTTTTTGAGGGTGATTAATTTTATCTATAAGTTCATCTTGTAAGTCTAAAGCTGCCCCTATGATCTCTCCCACTTTTTCTTCATTTTTGTTATTATTTAATTCTAAGTAAATTAAACAATCATCGATAAGTTCACATATAAAAAACTCTACATCTTTTTTAATAGTTCTTAAATTTCCCATAATTTATATTGTTTATTTATATTCTTAAAAAGGTTAGCAAAATTATAAAAAATATTCAAATGCTTACTCTTGTGCTGCATATTTTAGGTTTACCCCTTTGTTCATTTTTAGCCCTAATCCAGGTGCATCTGCTGGTTGAATTCTTCCATCTATAACTTTTGAACTTGTGAAGCAGTCGTTTGCAATTAACCAGTTGCCATCTAAATCTGTCCATTCACATTTTGGTGCAATTTGAGCTCCTGCCGCTATCGCCACGGAGGTCTCAGTCATACATCCAACCATTATCTTCATATGTAGTGCTTCTGCAAGGCTAATCATTTCTCGTGCTTCATGTAAACCGGTACATTTCATCAGTTTTATATTTATCCCTGTATAGTAACCATGCAATTTTTTCACGTCGGTCAATCTTTGACAAGCCTCATCTGCCATAATCGGGAGTGGGCTTCGCTCTGTTAGCCAACCTGTCTCCTCTAACATGGTTTTAGGCATTGGTTGCTCTATCATATTTACATTCTGAGTTTTAAGCCAATTAATCATATCCAGAGCATAATGTTTATCTTTCCAACCTTGATTAGCATCTATACAAATAGTAGTATCTGTTACCTCTCTAATTGTAGTAATCATCATCTTATCTTGCTCTTCTGTTCGTCCCAATTTTACTTTAATAAGATGCCCTTCGGCGGCAGCCTCTTTAGCCTTTTCTCTAACAACCTCCTTAGTATCTAAACCAACTGTAAATGAGTTATATGGGCACTTATCGGGATTAAAGCCCCAGATCTTCCACCAAGGTTGCCCTATTATTTTTCCAACCAAGTCGTGAAGAGCAATATCAACAGAAGCTTTTGCAGCACAGTTATTTGTAGTAATAGCATCAATCTCTTCCATAATTTCTCCAATCATGAAAGGAGAATTAAATTTTTTTAAGACAGGTCTTGCTTTTTTAAGAAAGTCTATGGCAGAATTTGTTGTCTCCCCAAGATATGGAGGCATAGCAGCTTCGCCATAACCAACACAACCATCGTAACTTATTCTTGTTAAGACAATTGGTGTGGTTGTACGAGATGAGTTAGCAATAGTAAAGACATGTTTCATTTTTGCCTCAAAAGGACACCACTCTAAAATTAACTCTTTAGAGTTGGCACTATTGCTATTCCTTATTGCCTTGGCAAAAATTTTACTTGGGCTGATTAGAGTAGCGGCTGCAGTTAGTAGCCCCGCACTCTTTAAGAAAGTTCTTCTGTCTGTCATAACTATCGGATTACTAAATTATTCATATTTTTTAAAAATGCTTTTAGCACTTATAACCCCTTTATCTTTATCTGCAGTATTAATAATTCTTCGTGCAATTAGTAAATTTTTACTTGAGCTGTAATAGTTCTTCTCCCCTGGAATTAAGCTATTTACCCTAACAACATTAGAGGAATGAATAATCTTTCCGTCTCCAATGTAAATTGCAACATGAGTAATTCTTTGAGCCCTATCTGCTGTAGCTTTTCTCCCAAAAAATAATAGATCTCCTTTTTTTAAATTCTTCAATGATGAGAGAGTATAGTCGCCATTTATAAACAAAGATATATCAATATCTTCTCCGGTTTTGCATTGCTGGCTGGCATCTCTTCTCAATATATATCCGTTTAAAAAATAGACTAATTTTGTTAAGCCACTACAATCTATCCCCTTTATAGATGTTCCCCCCCAAACATATGGCCACCCAATAAATTTTTTAGCACACTCAACAATATTCTCTTTAGTAGGGTGAGCATTTTTTATCCATTGGTTAAAATCTTTTATATCTGCAGTCTGTACATATCCTGCTCTGCCGTCGGTAAGGTGTACCCTTGTCCAACCTTTGCTCTTTTTTAGAGTACTTTTTTCTCTGCTTCCGTTAAATCCGTTTTCTAAATTCTTTTTAAAAGTTTCTCTAATATAATTGTTGTAAACAACATTATTAGAAGGTAGTTCATCGTTAATTAAAATATCTCCAATAACTAAATCACTTACCGGGGTTGAATTTTTATCGGGATTAGAGTAGATAAAAGAGTATGGAGCTGTTACAATTACCTTACTCATAGATAAGTAGGCTTCATATTCTTCTATAGTCATAGCAGCTACACTATTTGTAATAACCCATGCTGTGTAACCCTCCATATTTATACACCGATACCAACCATTTTCCTCTTCAAGAATTTTTACGGGCATTCCGGCAAGTGCTTGAGTACCAGATTCAGAACTAAAACTTGGTTCTGAATTAAAACTTGCAACACTCATACAGACAACGCCATATTCTTTACCTTTTAAATTTGCATCAGGTAATATCTTTATTTTATCTTCTGCTTGAATTCCAATTTGTTCAAGATTTTTTATAAGAGCATATTTTGCATCCTTCTCTGTTGTAGAGCCTATCAGAGTTAATCTTTGCTCCCCCTTATTCGCTTCAGAAGATTTTACAAGGAGTCTTATATCATAAGTTTTATCTCTGCTATCGGGAGCATACTGTTCCTTGATTTTTTTATTTATAGAGTTAAAGATAGAGTTAAGATCTTGGCTGTAAGAGAAATTCACTCTACTACTTATAAAGATAAAAGACAAAATTGTAATAAAAAGTTTTGATATTGCACTCATTGTTTTCATAATTCTCGCGATATTTCTCTACTCTTTTTGCAAATATACTCTCTTTTTTCCAAAAGTGCTATCTTTGTTTTGCCATACAGTGCGATATGACTTTATGATTTATGGAGTACAATTCTTTCGTTAAATTTTTTAAAGAAAAATACGGTGCACGCTTACAAAAAGTTGTAATAGATGCAGGGTTTTCTTGCCCCAACAGAGATGGTCAAATTTCTACAGGAGGTTGTACTTTTTGTGATAATAGTGCATTTCATCCAAATTATTCAACTTCAGATAGATCTATATTCTGGCAGATAGAAGAAGGGATAAAGTTTCATAAAGTCAGGTATCATAAATATCAGCGATACATCGCCTACTTCCAGCCTTATTCAAATACATACGCCCCCCTTGAAAAATTAAAGAACCTCTATCAAGAGGCATTATCTCATCCGGCAATAGAAGGGATAGTAATTGGGACAAGACCCGATTGCGTAAATGATGAGATATTAGACTACTTACAAAGTATATCAGAAGGTAGGGTGATAAGTAATGGAGAGAGGAAAATAGTTGTGGTAGAATATGGTATAGAGAGTTGTTATGATAGAACATTAAAAAGGGTAAACAGAGGTCACGATTTTTCTTGTGCAGTTAAAGCAATAGAAGCTACAGCAAAAAGGGGTTTAATACAATGTGGTCATTTTATTTTTGGTTTACCGGGAGAGAGCATTCAGCAGATGTTAGATGAGGCGGATATAATTAACAAACTCCCTTTAACAGCGGTTAAATTCCATCAGCTTCAGATATTTAAAGGGACAAAAATAGAAAAAGAATATGCAGAAAAAAAGGAAGATTTTTATCAATTTACATTAGAGGAGTATCTCAATTTTATGGTTTTATTTCTGCAAAAACTCCGTCCCGATCTTTACATAGATAGATTTGCCGGAGAAGTCCCTCCCCGTTTTCTAAGTCCATTACAACCAACTTGGGGGTTGATACGATACCAAGAGTTGGTTAGGATGTTAGAACAGAAACTGAAAAATATTTAAAGGTTGGATAGTTGCAACTAATTATTTTTGTGTAGCGAATAAAGTATTTTTAATAAATTTACGTGCCAGATTGTAAAGCTGTTTTTTAATTCGCTTATGGTTAATAAATTAGCTTTATTGGTGTTTAATTAAATAATGACAATAATAGATTAAAATGAGTAAAATTTTACAGAGTTATAAGAAAAATTACAGAAATTTAACAAAAGAGGAGATTATCTGTTTAGAGAAAAATTCTTGTTGTTGTTCCGATTGGTCAAATGTAAAAGTGGCATGGGGTAAAGAGAGCTATACAGATTACATAAGGGGGGTATTCTTCTCGGGTAAAATATATATTGGCGTTTTAAAAGGTGAGAAAGAGAGTGTTGCGAATTCAAATGAATTCAATCTTCATTGTGGCTTATATAATGCAACTCTTCATAATGTTTCTATTGGCGACAATTGTTTAATAAGAAATATCGGAGACCATATTGCTAACTATAATATCGGGGAGAATAGCTCTGTAATAAATGTAGATTCTTTAGCAGTAGATTCCTTGACAACTTTCGGTAACGGAGTAAATGTTTCTGTATTAAATGAAACAGGGGGGAGAGAGGTTATCATAACAAATCTATTGAGTGCTCATACCGCATATATAATGGCACTCTATCGACATCATCCACTATTGCATAAAAAGTTATGTGAAATAGCAAATAAATACGCAGATGAATGTAAGTCGGATATTGGTGAGATAGGGGCGAATGTTGATATTAAAAATTGTGGAACGATAGTAAATGTTAAAATTGGAGAATATGCTAAGTTGGTAGGGGTAAGAAATTTATACAACGGCTCTATAAATAGTAAAAAGGGTGCTGAGGTCTTTATTGGTAATGGTGTTATCATGAGAGATTTTATTCTCTCTTCTGGTGCAGTGATAGATACGAATGCTATTGTAAATAGATGTTTCATTGGACAATCGTGCCATTTAGGAAATGGTTACTCAGCGATAGACTCGTTATTTTTTGCCAATTGTCATGGTGAGAATGGCGAGGCTTGTTCAATATTTGCAGGTCCATACACCGTTACTCATCATAAATCTACCCTTTTAATTGCAGGGATGTTCTCATTTATGAATGCTGGTAGTGGTTCTAACCAAAGTAATCATATGTATAAATTAGGTCCTATTCATCAAGGGATTTTAGAAAGAGGTGCAAAAACAACATCTGATTCGTATATATTGTGGCCAAGTAAAGTGGGTGCCTTTTCTTTGGTAATGGGAAGGCACGTAACACATTCAGATACAAGTATTTTCCCTTTTTCATATTTGATAGAACAAAATAACACTACATTCTTATCACCCGGAGTTAATTTAAGAAGTGTTGGGACAATAAGAGATGCACAAAAATGGCCAAAGAGAGATTCGAGAAGTGATACAGAGCTTTTAGATATGATTAATTATAACATGTTAAATCCTTTTGTAATTCAAAAAATGTTTAAAGGGATTCAAGCATTGAATAATTTATTGTACTCTTCGGGAGAACTTTCGGATATTTACTCATATCATAGTGCAAAAATTACAAACAGAGCATTAAGAAAAGGGATACAGCTCTATGAAACAGGTATAACAAAATATTTGGGCAATCTGATAATAAGCAGATTGCAGGTTGGCGGTGCTATAAAGCCATTAAGTAAATTTGCTAAAGTTTATTCAACAGCAAAGCAAATGGAGTTGGCAAAACAAAAATTAAAAGGTAAGACATTAGATCAGAAAATAAGAATTGCTTTAAGAAAGGTGAATAAAATTGGTGAGGGAGATTGGGCAGATGTTAGTGGCTTGTATGCTCCAAGAGAGGTTGTTGATAAGATTATAGAGAAGATAGAGAAAGGAGTTATTACAAAATATGAACAAATAAATAAGGAGTTCAAGATGGTACATGAATCTTATTACGATATGGAATGGAGTTGGGCATATAATAAAGTAGAAGAGTTTTTTAAAATAGATTTATCATCTATAACTTCTGAGAGGATGATAGAGATAATAAAAAAATGGGAAATTGCTGTAGTTGAGTTAGATAAAATGGTTTATGAAGATGCTAAGAAAGAGTTCTCCCTCGCCTCTATGACAGGGTTCGGTACCGATGGTTCAAAGTCTGACAAGAAAAAAGATTTTGAGGTTGTAAGGGGAGATTTTGAAAGCAATACATTTGTAAATGCAGTTTTAGAACATATCAAAAAGAAAAAAGCTCTTGCGAATGCAGTAATCAATGAGCTTAAATAAAAATAAAAAACTCCAAAATTTTTGGAGTTTTTTATTTTAAGACCATATATTAGATATTGTTCTTATTACATCATACCGCCCATTCCACCAGGCATTTGTGGCATAGCAGCTGGTGCCTCTTCTGGCTTATCAGCTATAACGCACTCAGTTGTTAAGAACATTCCAGCAACAGAAGCAGCATTTTGAAGAGCAACCCTTGCAACTTTTGTAGGGTCTATAACTCCGCCTGCCAATAAGTTTTCAAATTTGCCTTCGCGAGCATTATACCCAAAATCATCTTTCCCCTCTTTTACTTTTTGTATAATAACGCTACCTTCTTCCCCTGCGTTTTGGCAAATCATTCTAAGTGGCTCCTCCAAAGCTCT
This sequence comes from uncultured Bacteroidales bacterium, assembly GCA_946545765.1. Lineage (GTDB taxonomy): Bacteria > Bacteroidota > Bacteroidia > Bacteroidales > UBA932 > Egerieousia. The sequence goes on from CAMNNS010000020.1 coordinate 7,657, forward strand.
TACTATAATGTTGATACCTGTTTGTTCGTCATCGTTTGCACCTTTAACCTTTTTAAGTGCGTCAATTGCACGAATATAAGCGACTCCTCCTCCTGCGATTATTCCCTCTTCTACAGCAGCTCTTGTAGCATTTAGTGCATCCTCTACTCTATCTTTTTTCTCTTTTAACTCAACTTCAGAAGCGGCACCAACATATAATACTGCAACTCCGCCAGCTAATTTAGCAAGTCTCTCTTTTAATTTTTCTTTATCGTAGTCGGAAGTAGTTGTCTCTATTTGTTTTTTAATTTGAGCAACTCTATCTTCTATATCTTTCTTATTCCCAGCACCATTTACAATAGTAGTATTCTCTTTATCTATTGTAATCTTTTCTGCTTTACCAAGCATATCAGGAGTAGCATTCTCTAAAGTAAAGCCCCTCTCTTCAGATACAACAGTACCACCTGTTAATGTTGCAATATCTTGTAACATCTCTTTTCTTCTGTCACCAAAGCCTGGAGCTTTAACTGCTGCAACTTTCAAAGTGCCTCTTAATCTGTTTACAACTAATGTTGTTAGAGCCTCTCCATCTACATCTTCTGCTATGATAAGAAGAGCTTTACCCTCTCTTGCAAGTGGCTCAAGAATAGGGAGAAGGTCTTTCATTGTAGAGATTTTCTTATCTGTAATTAGGATATTTGGTTGGTCTAATACAGTCTCCATCTTATCGGGATTAGTCATAAAATATGGAGAGATATATCCTCTGTCAAATTGCATACCCTCAACAACTTTAACCTCTGTAGTTGTACCTTTTGCCTCTTCAACAGTTATAACACCTTCTTGTTTAACTTTACTCATAGCATCAGCGATAAGTTTGCCTATAACAGCGTCATTGTTAGCTGAGATAGAACCAACTTGCTCCACTTTAGTATAGTCTGTACCAACAGGTTGGCTTTGTTTCTTTAGATTCTCAACAACAGCCTCAACCGCTTTATCTATACCGCGTTTAAGGTCCATTGGATTTGCCCCAGCTGTTACATTTTTTAGCCCAACATTTATAATTGCTTGAGCAAGAACAGTTGCAGTTGTAGTACCATCACCAGCTTGGTCATTTGTTTTAGATGCAACCTCTTTAACAAGTTGAGCACCCATATTTTTAAAATGGTCGTCTAACTCTATCTCTTTTGCAACAGTAACACCATCTTTGGTAATTTGAGGTGCACCAAATTTTTTGTCAATAACAACATTACGCCCTTTAGGACCAAGTGTAACTTTTACGGCATTTGCCAATTCATCTGCCCCCTCCTTCATAAGTGAGCGAGCATCCATATTAAATTTTATCTCTTTTGCCATATCTTTTAATTTTTATAATTCATATTTATTCAGAAAATAAGTTATACAACAGCCAAGACATCAGATTGTCTCATTATTAAATAAGTTTTTCCGTCTGGGGCATTAACTTCTGTTCCGGCATATTTGCCATAAAGGACATTGTCTCCAACTTTAAGCTCCATTGGTTCATCTTTTTTCCCAGGTCCAACAGCTACAACCTTACCTTCTTGTGGTTTCTCTTTTGCATTATCTGGAATAATAATTCCGCTAACAGTTTTTGTTTCAGCTTCTTTTGGTTCTATAAGAACTCTGTCTGCTAAAGGTTTAATTTTCATAATAATTATAATAATTAGTTTTTAATATTTTATATCCAATCTCCACCATTGGGCAAAGTGTGTGCCATCTTTATTATAAGATTTAAAATATGACAAAATGACCGACACCGATGGCAAAAATATTTGGTTATATTTGCAACATCACTAATTGAGCATTTTATGGATTTGGATACTCTTAAAGTAGATATTAACTATATGTTAGAGGCAATAAAAGAGGCAAAGGAGGCTTTAGAAATAGGAGAGGTGCCAATTGGGTGTATTATTGTAGGAAAGGGTGGAGGTGTTGAGAGGATAATAGCAAGGGGTCATAATTTGACTCAGACATTAAAAGATCCTACAGCACATGCCGAGATGCAGGCGATTACATCTGCCACTTCTTATTTAGGGGGCAAATATTTAAAGAGTTGCACAATATATGTTACGGTAGAGCCTTGTCCGATGTGTGCTTCTGCTTTAAATTGGGCGCAAATCGGAAGGGTAGTATATGGTTGTAAAGATCCTAAAAGGGGAGCAAGCCTATACGATAAGAGTTTGTATCATCCTAAAACAGAGGTAGTAGATGGTATCTTAGAAAAAGAGTGTGCCAACTTAATACAGCAGTTTTTTAAAACAAAGAGAAAATAAAAAAGTTTGGAAGTATGATGTGGTTAAAAGATTGGGGTTTGCTTGGATTATTTATAGGTGCATACCTATCTGCTACAGTTATCCCTTTTAGCTCCGATTTTTTAGTAATAGCTACTATTTTAGCAAAATTAAACCTCCCATTAATATTTGTTTGTGCTACTTTGGGAAGTTGGTTAGGAAGTATAACTACCTATTTTATGGGATTTTACTGCAAATGGGAGTGGATAGAAAAGATATTTAAAATTAAAAAAGAGAAGATAGAGAAGCATAAAGCTAAAATAGATAAGTGGGGTCCACCTATAGCCCTATTTGCTTGGCTCCCTTTTGTAGGGGATTTGTTTGCAATAGGGTTAGGGTTCTACAAAGTAAAGTTTTTACCAGTTGCCATATATACATTTATAGGTAAAGCACTTAGAGTTTTATTTTGGATAGCTATATATCTTCTTGTAGGTGACAAACTGTCTGAATGGTTGTAAGATTTTTTTGCTAAAAGTATGAAAATAGAATTATTTTTATATTTTTGCAGTCACAAAATAAAAGAGGGAAGATATTGAGATATGGTGTAATGGTAGCACAACAGATTTTGGTTCTGTTTGTCTAGGTTCGAATCCTGGTATCTCAACAATCTTTTTTCAAAATAAGTATGAAAAGCAGATTTTATAGTTACCATCGCAAGGTAACTTTTTTGTTAATAGGTAGATATACAGTTAAAACTATTATAATTATAGCACTTATCGCGATAGGGGCTTGTAAAAATAGTACCAATAAAAGTAAAGAGGAGATATTAGAAAGCACCACTTCTGTAGAACGCTTTACAAAGATTAAGTTTCCCTCATATTTCACAAAAGATGAAGATTCAATAACTTTTTTAGCAAAACATTATTGGGACAATTTCTTAAATGAGGAGAGGCTTTTACGACTTACTCCAAGAAATTTATCTGATATATTTGATTTAAGTAGTAAAGAGTTTGCCGATGTATTCTTGAACTATATTTTAATCCTTCAGAGTATGAATAACTTAGAGAAGGAAAAAGTTTTATTTAAGGAGTTTATAGATAAAGCAAATATAATTGCCGATAGGGGTGACAAATCTCTTCTCCTTATCACGATAAAATGTTCGGAAGAGGTACTCTATAATCCAAGGTCTCCATATATTGATGAAGAATTATATATCCCTATTTTAGAAGAGGTTCTGTCCACTAAAAATCTTTCTGAGGAGGCAAAAAGTCCATATCTATACCAATATAAAGTTGTATCAAAAAACAGAGTGGGTTCAAAAGGAGCTGATATTCAATACGGTACCCGAGTGAGGGAAAATAGTAAAGGTGAATATATCGCTGAGCCCCCTTTTAGAAAAATGTATGATTTAAAATCAGATTATCTATTATTATTGTTTTCAGATCCCGATTGTTCTAATTGTGAGGGTATATTAAGAAAAATGAAGAGTTCGGGTAAAATAATAGATTTAGTTGGGGCGGGGCAATTAAAAATACTCTCTATTTATACAGAGTCTAATTTAAAAGTGTGGGAGTCTAAAAGGGGAGATTATCCAATAGATTGGATATATGCTTATTATCCTAAAGGGTCGTTTGGAGAGAATGATCCATATATTATCAGAAGTATTCCAAGTTTTTATCTATTGGATAAAGATAAAAATGTAATTCTTAAAGATGTATCTTTGGAGAAAATAATATCTTTCTTCTCTTCCGAAGATTTTAAATAGTTCTTAAAGATAAAAAACCGTAAGATATATCAAGTTTATAATCAACAAAGTGAGTTTGTGTTACAGATTATTTAATCTCAATAACAGCCTCAGAAATGTTAATCATAAAATCGCCAACTTGCTCGCACTCGTTAATTAAATCTATGTAATAAACACCTGTCATATAATTATAAGAGTTCTGCTCTAATTTTTTTAGATGTTCTTCTTTGAGAGTATTACGATAGATATTTATTTCTTGCTCTATGTCTTGTGCATTAGATATATCCTGTATATTCTTATATCCCAATTTAAGGTTCTCCTCCATCGCATCAAAACCTTTGAGAATAAGGTTCATCATATTGTTAATCTTTGTGAGCATTGTGCTATCAAATGTAGCACCATGATTATTTCTTCTCTGTAGGATTCTACCAATGTTAAACCCACTATCACCGATGCTCTCTAACTCACTAATAACTTTAAACATACCATGTATTCTACGAGAAGACTCTTCACTCAAATCGCCCTCTGCCACATCGTTGAGATATTTACCTATTTCAAACTCTATTTTGTCTGTAATACTTTCATAATTCTCTAACTTGCTATATAGCTCTTCAAACTTTTCATTATCTTTCTCATTGATAGCTTCTATTGCACAATTGTATTGTTGCCTGCAGATCTCTAAAAAATGGAGAATTTCTGATTTAGCTTGCCCTAAAGATAACTCTGCAGTTGATAACGGACCCCCATAAATATATTGTAATTTAAACACTTCATCTTCGGGTCTTCCGGGAATCATTTTAGTTACAAATTTTACTATATGGTTTGTGAATCCAACTAATAAAGCGGTGTTGCATATATTAAATAGAGTATGCACCATTGCTATTGAGCATAGGATAGAGACGCCTGTAACTGAGGCATCTAATGGATTGTCAAAGCCAAGTAGCATAATTAGTTTTGAAACTAACCAAAGGAATGGATGAAAAAGAAGAAGAACCCAAATAACACCAGTTACATTAAAGAAGGAGTGTCCTAAAGCCGCCCTTCTTGCTGAGGTATTTGCTACAGAAGCAGCAATATTTGCAGTTAAAGTTGTTCCGATATTTTCTCCAAGTACGAGAGCGGCACCCATTTCAAAATGTAGTCCGTTGTTACACATAACTAAAGTTAGTGCCATCATCGCAGCAGAGGATTGAAGTATCATTGTAAGTATAGAACCAATCAGAACGCAGAGAAGAATTCCTAAAAATCCGAGGTCACTCCACCCATTAACAGCATCTTTTACATATTCAAGGTATTTATGATCTACAGCTTGTTGCACCATACTTAACCCTAAAAACATTATAGCAAATCCAATAATAAGCTCTCCTATAGATTTTTTCTTTTTTGATCGGAACATCATTAAAATAAAACCTAAAGCAATTAAAGGGATTGTAAATGTTGTAATACTTCCCGAGAAACCAACCAAAGCTAATAACCAAGCACTTACGGTGGTCCCTATATTTGCTCCCATTATAACCCCAATAGATTGAGCTAAAGTCAAAAGACCAGCATTTACAAAACTTACTACCATTAGAGTTGTTGCAGCTGAGGATTGTATAGATGCTGTAACTGCTAAACCAGTAAAAATCCTCTTAAAAGTATTATTGGTCATAGAAGAGAGGAAACTTCTAAGTTTTTCTCCTGCGACTTTCTGTAATGCCCCACTCATAAGTGTCATTCCATATAAGAAAAGAGCCATCGAGCCTAGAAGTTTCAGTATAGACATTGCTATATTCATAGTTTAATCTTTATAGGCAAACCAAATATAATAAATGTATATTATTTTTTTAACTCTCTTTTCTTTTTTTGTCTATATTATTATAAAATTATAGATTTGTACTTACTAAATATATTGTTTAACTATTAGCCAATTATAGTATATGGAAAAGTCTCACATGCTTAGAGGCAAGAAGAATATTGCTCTAACTTTTTTTCTTTGTGTTTTAGTAATGAGTCCTTTAAAGAGTTGGGGGCAATACTATTCTGTAGGGGAGAACCCTTCTAATGTAAAATGGAAGGAGATGAGTTCTAAAAATTTCAAAGTAATATATCCTATTAAGAGAGCCGAATTTAATCCGGCTTTAAAATCTGAAAGTGGATATGAGAAATTGATAAAAAATTATCTTTTGCTTATGGAAAAGAATTATGGTATTCTTTCCGATTCAATAGAATATAATTATGGATTAGGTGGGCTTTTTCCAACTATAGTACATCCGTTTAATGCAATAAGCAATGGTGTAACTTTTTGGTCTCCAAGACAAATAGACTATTTTATGTTACCCCCTACAGGGTTACAATATCCGCAGCCATGGCACCAACAGTTAGTTCTTCATGAGGGGAGACACGCTTGGCAGATTGCTCATTTTAATAAAGGTTTCTTGAAGGTACTATATTGGGTATTTGGAGAGCAAGTGATTGGTATGGCATCAGGTGTTTATCCATCTTCATGGATGTTAGAAGGAGATGCAGTAGTAGCTGAGACTCAGATGAGTAAATTTGGACGAGGAAGAAGTGGTTCTTTCTTGGCAAAGACATTAAATACAATAATTCCCGATGGAGAGAGTGGAGTGAGATTAACAAATGTTTATGGGAAAAACAGAAATTGGGATAGGTGGAGATTTGGCTCAGATAAGTATTATAGTCCATCTCAATATCATGTTGGTTATATGATAAATGCAATGGCGAGATATAAGACAAAAGATTATAATCTTACCCATAAAATTTTATCGCAAGAGCCAATGCAACTTTATAATGTTAATACTGTTGCAAATGCGTTTAAAGATTTTTCGGGCAGAACGCATCGGGATTATACTAAAGATTCTTTGTTGCAAGAGTATTACTCTTTAAATACAAATAAAGAGATAGATAAACTTCTTAAAGGAGTAGATAACAAATCGGTGAATATTACAGGAAAATCTTATAAAAGGGGAGGCGGTAATAAAAATTATTATTTAGAATATTATAATATAGTAGATCTATCTGAAGACTCTTTAGTTGCAGTTGCAAGCGGCTATGGTTCAATGCCGTATCTTGTGTTATATAAGAGGAATGGAGATAGTTGGGATTCTGAAATTTTAAGATATATGCCTCAAATGCAGAGTGGAATCTCCACCTATAATGCAAGAAAAATTTTCTGGAGCGAGCCTGTAGTTGATGCACGCTGGGAACAAGTTGCAAGAAACAAGATTTTTTCTTATGATATTCCTACTAAAAAATTGGAAAATATAGATGTAGGAAATGATTATCTATATAGCCCAATGAATTGTAAAAATATTCTTTATGCAATTTCCTATGATCCAGAACTTTTAGAATCTAAAATTGTTGCAATAAAAGATTTAAAAAATGATAAAATAATATATTCTGAGCCAAACTCGGTAGTATATAGCACAAATAATCAAATAACTGAGATTTGTTCTATAAATGGGGAGATCTTTTTTACCGAGATTTCCGACAATGGAGTGTCGTTAAAAAGTGTGAAAGGGAGAACAATTATTAAAGATTCTAAAGCTGTTATAAAAGAGATAATTGGTGGTGATAAAAGGCTATTTTTTATCTCCGATATTTTTGGAGAAGATTTACTATTATCTGTAGATCCTACAAAAGAGGGGGCAACTATTGCAAATGGAGATATTAGTATAGCATCTTCTTCTCGTGGTATTACAATGTACACTGTATTAGAGGATAAAGGGTTATTGTATGTAACCAAACATTTAAGAGATAGAGGCGTTTATCTTTTTAAAGAGGAGATACAGAGTATTCCTGCCACAGAAAAGTTAAAATTTAATTTTCCTCTTGCAGAGGAACTATCACGACAATACGTTAATAGTGAAGAGTATAAAGCAATGTCATCTATAAGCGATGAAGAGGTTCCTGTATCTATAAAGAAGTATAAAAAATTTAGTAACTTGTTTAAGTTTCATTCATGGGCTCCTTTTTACACAAATTACACCGGAGCTACTAATGGTAGTTATGACGATTTCTTTACAGAGATAAAACCCGGTGTAACTCTCTTCTCACAAAACGAGTTGGGAACAATGTCGGGGCAGTTAGGTTATTCCTATAATTCAGATGAAAGACTTCATGCGGCACATTTTAATTTTACATATAAAGGCTGGTATCCTGTTATCTCCGCTACTGTAGATTTTAATGATAAGTATATGTTAGAAAATAAGCACTCTTTTAGATCTAATGTAAATATATACTTGCCACTCAATCTCTCTAAAAATGGTTGGAATAAGGGTATAACTCCCCTTTTGTTTTGGGGTTATAGAAATGATGAGGAAATAGAGTTCAATGTTTCAAATAATTCAAATTATGTTTATCGCAAAAATATAGATAGACATTATCTTGTAGCCTCATTATCAGCTTATAGCTCTTTAGGAGTAGCAAAGTCTCAAATTTTTCCAAGATGGGGTATAGGGGGTAGATTGCAAGCGGGTATATCACCAAATGGAAGAGATTATTATGGTTCTATATATTCTGCTTATTTATACGGATATATACCAGGATTTAAATTTAATGATGCTATAAAGTTAAGTGCATCGTATCAATATCAAGATTATAAGAGATATTTATTGAATAATATTATCTCTATTCCAAGAGGCTACACTCGCGACATTTATGGTGAGGAATTTTTTAGGGCGACAATAGATTATGGTTTGCCTATTTATCTTGGAGATATATCATTAGGTTCTATAGCATATTTAAAAAGTTTAAGTGTTGTTCCTTTTGCAGATTTAGGTCTTTTCAAGGTGAGAGATCATTGGAGAAACAGATCTTCATTTGGTTCTGACATTGTTTTTAATGGACATTTTTTAAGGATAGGTTACCCTATCTCTTTAGGTTTGAGATATGCAAGAACAACAAGCCCTTTAGATATACAGAGCTACAGTTCTGCAAATTATAGCGGAACGAATCGTAAAAATTATTATTCTTTAATAATGAGTATAACATTCAAATAGTTAGGCTAATGTTTTAATGTATAAAATTGCTCCCCTAAAAAGATGAGATTTATATCAAAAGATACCCTAAAACCATTTGATTGGTTCATTATAATAGGCTCAATACTATTTTATATAATATATTGGTTTGTAGCAGAATATAAAGGAGATTCTTTTAGTTATTTAGGGGCAGTGGCAGGTGTTTGTGGTTTGGTTTGTAATGTCTTGTGTGCAAAGAGAAATATCTTGAATTATCTCTTTGGTTTAATTAATGTAACTCTATATGCCTATATATCATGGAAGAATAGTATATACGGCGATGTAGTTCTAAATGCTTTCTATTATCTCCCGATGCAATTTATAGGTTTTTATAGTTGGATGAGAAAGAGGGAGTCTATTAGTGGCATTAAAGGGGACTCCGAAGTAGTAGTTGTTTCCAAAAAAATGAATTTAAAACAGAGAGTTATCTTGATGGTATCATGTGTAGTATTAGTTATTATAGTTGGATATATTCTAAAATATTATACAGAAGACCCTCAGCCATTTAAAGATTCTGCAACAACTGTCTTATCTATTATTGCTATGATATTGATGGTAATGGCATATATGGAACAGTGGTGGTTGTGGATTTTTATAAATCTTCTGGCTCTCGTGATGTGGGTTCTTATATATAGAAGAGGTGGTGAAAGTAGTGCAGAGATGGTTATCATGTGGCTTTTTTATTTAGCCAATTCTATAAATGGATATATAGTTTGGAAAAAGGCTGCTAATAAATCTAATTTAAGAAGCGAAGAATTATAAGATGTTTTTATCCCATTTTGTTTATGTGAGAAATGATTTTGATAATGATTCTACAATTTAGTTTGTATTTTTACAAATATGTATTATCTTTGTGTAGCAGTAAGGTTTA
>CAMNNS010000021.1 GCA_946545765.1 uncultured Bacteroidales bacterium
TAAAATTAGTTCCGGGCATTGGGTAACATTGCACTACTTCATATTGCTGATTAAAAATATTGTTTACCTCTGCTGTAATTTTTAAAGTGGGGTGTTGATAACTTTCTCTATTAGATTTCTTTATAGAAATTTCTTTTGTAATACCTAAATCGTGAGTGTACCAGGGTTGAGCATAGTTTTCTAAAATATTTGCAACCGACTCATATCTCTCACCTGTGTAGATAAAGCTGTAATTTAGACTATAACCTTTATAATTCCCCGATAGAACTATAGTCCCATTGTGCCATGGGATATATGGAATTTGCCCACCATACCATTGACTTGTTTTATCTGTAAAATCTTGTGCTTTCTGATATGTGTAGCTCATTCTCGTTGTTAAATCTATATTTGATATTTTAAAATCTGTTTGAATCGACACATCTATACCTTTAATTTTTACATGTCCAAAGTTCATCATTGTCCATCTGAATTGGTTAGAAGTTGGCATTGCAACAATTTTATCATCTACTATATTATAGTAACCATCTATCTGTAAATCAATAGATTTAAATATATTATCGGAGAATTGTTTTTTGTAAAATATCCCGATGTCGTATTGTGTGGTATATTCTGGTTTAAGAGTTTTTGTCCCGATAAATGTGTAGTATAAATCGTTGAAAGTTGGCATTCTAAATATTCTCTTATAGAAAGCTCTGATATTTAGATTTGTATTATTAAAAGGTTTGTATGATAAGATTATAGATGGGGTAAATTTACTTTTAGAGCCAGCACTTGCCCCCTCTTTTTTAGTTCTATCATTTATGTATGAATGGAGAACACTTGCTTGAAATTTAAATCTTTCTGTAGCAATAGATGTTGCAGCAGATGTTAGAAGTGTATATCTATTAGGATATACGAAATCTGTAAGGTCTGCATTTAATTTATTCCATTGAAAATCGTTTGCTAAAGATAAACTTAACCATGTAGTTGCATTAAACAAATGGGCAGCAGAGAGATAACTCTCTTGTTGCTTATAATGGTTGTTTATATACATTGTGGTAACATCTTCTCTTGGATCTGAAAGATAGTGTAAGTAATCGTATCCATATTTAGCATTAACCATAAGATTGTACCACTCTGTAAAATCTAATCTTGTTGAGCCTTGAATAAAAAAATTGTCGTCCCATTGACGGTCTTGATGGCGGAACTTTCCGGGCTCTTCTCTCACCGATGCACCAGGATAACCCCTCTCTGAATCATAGAAATAACTCTTTAATTTCCAATTGCCTATTTTTAATTTTCCGAATAGAGCCAACTCTATCCTTTCCATCCTTACATCACCATTTTTTCTTGTCTCTGTGGTATCGTATCCCCCTTTTGTTTTATAATTAAACTTATATCTCCCATTTGTGTACATGTACTCGCCACTTGCACTTAGAGATATGTTGTCGGAGATTTTATATTCTGTTAGAAAAGAAGGGTTTATAGTCCCAAATGATCCTGTTTTTACCCCAAGATTAATATTGTATCTTTTATTAGGTGAAAATGTTGGTACTTTTGTTTGAAGGTACATTGCACTTGCAGAGGCAAAATCTTTAGCAGGTTGAAATATGGCACTTTTTTGCCCATTATATACAGATATAGCCTCCATATTATCTAAAGAGAATCTCCCCAAATCTACTACACCATTTTGAGCATTACCTAACTCTATACCATCGTAGAAAACCCCTACATGATGACTCCCTAAACTCCTAATATTTACAGTTTTTAATCCGCCTATTCCACCATAATCCTTTATTTGTACTCCAGAAAAATATCTAACAGCATCGGCAACGGAGTAAGAGGTTAATTTTTTAAGTTCCTCTCCATTAAGAACTTGTACAGGGGCAATCTCTTTTATGAGCCTCTCTGCAACAATGGTTATACTTCTTATATTATCTATTTTGGTAGTGTCACTATCTTTTTTATCTGTAGTATCTCGATGAGTATAAGTGGAGAATGTGCCTTTGTTAGCAAAGACATAACTATCGGGAAGGATAACAAATCCAATAAGAAGTGCTACTACACTAAAAAAAAATGTTTTCATATCAAGAACTCAAATCTTGCCTATTACCCGCAGGCGTTAATACTTAAAACGGCTTTGGCAGGTCTTCTGACTTCCCCTTTTCAAACGCCTTCCCAACCTTTTGGTTAGTGGCAAAGAGTGTTTGAAAAAAACTCTTTTGAGCTTGGGTTTTACAGCAGCGGGAACTGTTATGGATTTTCACCATATTCCCTTTTAATCTTTAAAGAACCAAGGCGTGGCAAATGTAGGCACTTTTTTTGTATATTGCAATAATAATGATTAGTGATAATAATATTGTGAAAAATAATATGTTAAAATATTTTCTTATTGGGTTTTTCCTTTTCTCTTTTTTCTCTAATATCTGTTTGGGGCAAAATAAACAGAGTTATGACTCTTTATGGGAAAGGTACGAAAGTGCTATTAATAATGATTTGCCAAAGAGTGCAGATGAGATATGTGACACGATAATAGCCAAGGCTGTAACCGAGGCTAACAAAGGTCAATTATATAAAGCCTTTTTTGTTAAAAATTCTAAGTACAGATATAATATAAATAATATTTACCCTCAATTAGAAAATTGGATTAAAAAAGAGAGCGATGAGGTTGATAGAATGGTATTGCATTCGATACTTGCGGCCTACTATTCAGATTATGCCTATGGACACTCTTGGCAATTAAAAGAGACTACACCAGTAGAAAACGCCAGCAAGAGCGATAATATTAAGGAGTGGGACAGGATAACACTTTTTAATTCTATTATGACACATCTACAGCAATCTGTTATAAATCCAGATTTACTCTATGCCTCAAAAACAGATAGTTACATTCCGTTTGTAATAAAAAATGAAGGGAGTAAATTTTTTAATCATGACTTGCTACATATAATATATAAATTAAATATTCAAAGTGTTAATGATACTCGCTCGCTAAATTATAATGTGGCTTTTTTAGATGATTTTATTGCAAATTTAAAAGACAGAGTATTAACAATTTATAAAACAAATAATTGTGATGAAGCTTTATTTCTATTAACTCTTGATGATATAAAAGAGAGTGATCTTAATGATGAAGAAAAAGAGAAGAAGATAAGCTTATTGATTAAGGGGTTTCCAAAAAACAATGAGGTGATATGTGAGGCTTATTATCTTTTGGCAAAGTTATATTCCGACAAATTAAATAAGAAAAAAGAGGCTCTAAATATTTGTGATACACTTCTAAATACATTCCCAAACTATAAAAGGATAGGGCATTTAGAAGATCTCAGAAGTACAATATTAAGGCAATACATAGCATTTTCTCTTGAAGATAGTTTTTATCCTGGATCTAAAGTTAAAGCAAAATTGTCTTACAAGAACTTATCGGGGAGTAAGTTGGTAGTGAGTATCTATAAATTACCCGATATTTATTCTGACTTAAAAGATTATGAAATAAAAGATAAAATAGCAAAAACGAATGATAAGGGCAAAGGTGTTCTTTTTGATAAATATGAGTATATACTTGCTCACAGAGATGATTACGAGATATTTGAAGAGGAACGGGAATTTAAAGTGCCCCAAGCTGGTTTATATCTATTGGAGTTATCTGTAGATGGTAAAACTGTTAAAAATAGTAGTAAGTTTGATATTTTGAGGGTAAGTGGAATTAAACTATTAACTATGGAGGGTAGTCATAATACTCTGAATGTTATAGCAGTTGATAAGCGAAGTGGTAACCCTTTAGACGGTGTAGAGGTAGATTTAATTTATAGCGGCACTGAAAAAAAAATCTATTCATCTAAAACAAAAAACGGAAGAGCAACTTTTACTCCAAATAGAGGGGGAATGTATATTATAAAAGGGAGAATTGAAGAGGATAAATATATCTCTCCAAAAACCCTTTTCATAGATGATAGTATTGATAAGCAATATGATAAGGAGAGGAGATATGTTAATATATATACAGATAGAGCAATATATCGTCCTGGACAAAAAGTTTATTTAAAGATATTATCTTATATTCAAAAAGAAGACATTGCACAAGTGGCAGTAAATGAGGAATTAGAGATTAATGTAAGAAATGCAAATGAAGAGTCGGTTTATGAATTGGAAGCAAAAAGTAATGAATTTGGTTCCATTGCAACAGAGTTTACTCTGCCTCATTCAGCGATGAGTGGTATTTATAGTATATATGTTTATACAGACGATAGCTATTATACATCAACTATTAGGGTTGAGGAGTATAAAAGACCAACTTTTGAGGTTAAGTTTAATAAATTAGCAAAAGAATATAAGTTAGGTGACAGTGTTGAGATTAAAGGTGTGGCAAAATCTTTAGTTGGCATTGGAGTGCAAGGTGCTTCTGTTAAATATACTATAAGAAGGGGTTCATTATTCAGGTGGGGAGGATTAAAAACTCAAGATATTATTAAAACAGGAGATACCATAACAGATATAGAAGGAAACTTTTTGTTCCCTATAGAGTTATTAGTTGAACAAAATGGTTCAGAAGAGGGGAAATGTTACAGATTTAATGTTTCTGTTGAAGTTACGAATTTATCGGGGGAGACTTGTATCGAGAATTTTATAATAGTAGCGGGACAAATGGAGATGCTCCTATATACCGATACAGAAATGATAGATAAAGAGAACTCGCCTAAACTTAAAATAAACTGTTTAAATCTTATGGGTGAGGCTGTTGATACAAAAATTGATTACGAATTATGGTTAAAGAGGGGAGGAAATAAAAAAGAGTTGTTAGATAAGGGTGTTCAAAAATCTAACTTTGAGGAAAATAAAGAGAATTGGAAAAATTTTCCAAGCGGAAGGTATTTATTGGTCTATAAATCACAAGGTCTAAAAGGTGTAAAAGCTGTAGATAGCACAGAGATTATACTCTATTCTTTAAATGATAAAAAACCTGTTGATAGTACCTCTCTTTGGGTGAATAGAGACGATAGATATATCTATTATGGAACATCATATAAAGATGCTACAATATTCATAGATGTTTTTTGCGATGATAAACATATAGATAGTCACACGATTTCTCATTTAGATAACGAGATCAGAAGATTAGATATATCCAAATATAAGAGTTACAAAATGGGGCTTTTCTTTAATTTTTGTATAGTTAGAGACGACGAAGCCTATAATAAAAGCATAACAGTACAAAAACCACAGCCAGATAGGGAGATAAAGTTTGTTTGGAGTAGCTTTAGAGACAAGTTGATACCTGGACAAAATGAGGAATGGAGTGTTAAATTATTATCTCCCAATGGGGAAGTCCTTACAGCAGAAATGCTTTTAACTATGTACGATTCATCTTTAGACCTTATAGAAAATTACAAGTTTCCTCGTATTCAAGATTTTTACAGAGGTTTAAGGAGTTATAGTTATCACTCTAACTATGCTCATTATGGTCTTAGAATTTATTATGAAAATGAGATAAAATATAACGATGTCGATAATATTTTGTATGATGTTTTTTATATACCTATGAAC
This sequence comes from uncultured Bacteroidales bacterium, assembly GCA_946545765.1. Taxonomy (GTDB): domain Bacteria; phylum Bacteroidota; class Bacteroidia; order Bacteroidales; family UBA932; genus Egerieousia. Next base: position 5,524 of record CAMNNS010000021.1, read on the forward strand.
TTCCGTATATATCTACAAGTTGCAGATGCCCTGAAAAATGCTTCTGTGAAGACTAAACTCGGAATAAGGGAGATAAGGGAGGTAGCAAGTGAACTATCTAAAGGGGAGGATAAAAAAAATATTCGCTCAAATTTTTCGGAAACAGCCTTTTTCTATCCACATCTGAAAACAGACAAAGAGGGAAATATTATTATCTCTTTTGTCTTGCCAGAAACTTTAACACGTTGGCATTTAAGAGGCTTGGCTCATACAAAAGATATGAAATTTGGCTATGTAGATAAGTATATAATAGCTCAAAAAGATTTTATGGTTCAACCTAATCTTCCGAGATTTATTAGGGTAGGCGATAGAAATAGTATATCTTCTACAATCTCAAATGTGTCTGAAAAAGATATAGATGCTAAGGTTAGATTTGAATTGTTTAATCCTTTTACTGAGGAAATTTTACATACTCAACAATCTGGTATAAAAGTTAAATCTAAAGAGAGCAAAGAGATATTTTTTACATTTGATACCCCTATAGGAGAAGAGATTATAGGAGTTAGAATAGTGGCTGAAAATGAGGATTTTTCAGATGGAGAACAGCACACAATTCCAATTCTGTCTAATAGAGTGAGTGTGACAGAATCTATCGCTATTCCAATTAAAGGTGAGACAGAGAAAATAATCTCTTTGGAAAAACTCTTTAATACTCATAGCACAACTGCTTCTAATAAGGTGATGACAGTAGAGTTTACTGCAAACCCGATATGGTATGTTATTCAGGCTCTCCCTTATTTATCACAAAATAAGAGCGTTTCTGCTGTTGATTGGGTAAATGTTTTGTATTCTAATAAGTTGTCTTCTCATATATTGAATTCTTATCCAAAAATCAAGACTGTTTTACAGCTTTGGAAAAAGAGTTCAAATGAGAACCCATTAAAGAGTAAGTTACAGATTAACGAAGAATTAAAATCTATATTATTATCTGAAACTCCTTGGTTATTAGATGCTAAAACGGAGAAGGAGCAAATAGAAAATATATATAATTTCTTTAATGAGAATAATATAAAAGAAAGTATTTCATTCGCTGTTAGAAAATTAGAAGAATTGAAGAATAGTGATGGTGGTTGGAGTTGGTATATGGGGATGGCAAGCAACTGGTATATAACCGATTATATTGTTACTCAACTAACAAGATTGAATAATTCCACATCATTAACAGATCCTAAAATATCAGAAATGATTATAAGTGGAATGAATTATTTGAACACAATAGCTAAAAAAGAGTACAGACAAATTCAGGATAGAATAAAGGGTGGTACTAAAGTTAATGGAATATCCTATTTTGCCCTTAGGTATTTATATCTTATCGCGATAAGTAATTGGAAACCATCAGATAATGACTTAATGCACTATAAATACTTTTTAAATAAGGTAAACGATACTCCAAGGAGATGGAATGTGCGTGATAAGGCTATGGTGGCTATTGTTCTAAACAAAGCGGGGAGAGTAGATGAATCTAAGATGGTTTTAAAATCTATAAAAGAGCATCTTACTACCTCAGAAGATATGGGAATGCATTTTGATTTTGATGATAATCCTTATCTCTGGAACTCTATGAAGTTAAATGCTCAAGTTGCTGTTATTGAGGCTTTTGCTTTGTTAACCTCAGAAACTGAGATTATAGATGAGATGAAAAATTGGATAATTAAACAAAAGCAAACTCAATCATGGGGTGCTACCCCTTTAACAACAGATGCAGTTTATTCTGTTCTGAATTTTGGGACAAATTTAATTGAAAATAGTAATACTGTAAATCTATCTATTTTAGATACAACCATTTCTACAAAAGATAGTAATATCGCAGGTTTAGATTACATTAAAAGGGAGTTCCGAGAAGATAAAATAATAAATTCTAAAGATATTAAGATTTCTAAAGAGGGGAAGGGGGTAGCTTGGGGGGCTGTTTATGCTCGTTTTGATGAAACCGTGGATAAAATTAAAGAGTATGGCGATAAAGCTTTTAGTGTTACTAAGAAACTATATATCAAGAAAATATCTACCAACGAATCGGGAGAGAAGCATGAACAATTAGTCCCAATTTCTGAAGGTGATAAATTAAAAGTTGGGGATATTATCACCTCACGATTGGTTATCAATATAGATAGAGATATTGATTTTGTCCATTTAAAAGATAATCGAGGGGCTTGTATGGAACCTTTGTCTCAATTATCAGGGTATAGATGGGGTAATGGTTTCGGTTATTATTTAGAGATTAAAGATGGTTCAACAAATTTCTACTTTGATAGGTTGAGTAAAGGGATGTATGTTGTAGAGATAAATTATTTAATTGATAGAAGAGGGAGTTACGAAGTTGGTTTATCAACTATTCAAAGTGCTTATGCACCAGAATATTCTGCCCATTCGCACTCACTTAAAGTTGAAGTGGAGTAATTTATGGTATCATTCCAACCATTTTCTCCCATTCATATCTTTTGTAATATGTATCTAATTGTTCGTTAGAGGGGTTGTTTATATATGAACTAATACCAGAGAACTTGTTTATATCTATTTCTAAATCAAGTACTCTTCCTGTTGTGTATTTTGCAACAACAACTTTTTCTAAAGCACTCTTGAATTCTGCTGCCTCTTGAGGGGTGGCGATATTTTCTATAAAATTGTTCAAATCATAGAACCAGTGTGCATTATATCTGAAATATGGCTGAATGTTATCCATATCAAGGTTTGGTATTTTGGCTCTGTGATTATCGTAAATGTTTTTTGCAATTAGGGCAACATCTTCTAATCCCTCTGTTTTTACAGTAGATATTGTTACAGATTGGAGATTCCCCTGCATATTATTGTAGTATTGGTATATGTCATAAGAGACCTTTTCATACTCAGCATTAAACATACCCTCTATAACTTTTGTGTAATCGTAACTATAGGTTAGTACCTCTGCGGGTGAAAAAATCAAATAGTTGCATTTATCCTTTAATTCGTATGCTACCTCTATGCATCCCATATAACAAGCGTCAAATGCGATAAAATCAAAATTCATTGGTAATGCATCTTTTAGATCAAAAATAGAAATCTCCATATCTCTCTCAGAACCAAAAGACTTTACTAAATGGGCGTAAGGGTCTTGGGTATAATTTCTCGCACGGTTTGCAACAAAGTTTGAAGACTCGGTATATCCTTCTGGTATCCATCCCGTTCCATGAGACCATAATACTAATCCATAAACTTTTGCAGGGAACAATGTTTTAACAATATTTAGTGTATTATTAAGTGCTTGCTTTGTAGAAGAGTTTTGGTAAGGGAAACGGTAAACCGTATCTTTTATTACCGAATTATTGGCATCTTTATAAACATGTACCAAAACGGGCTTTTCGTCTTTTATTTGTCTCTTCTCGAGATCTAAATTTATACTATATATGAGGAGATTATTTTTGTTGTCTGGTATGTAACCATTTACTATTGTATTGATGTTTTGGGCAGCATCAAAGTATAGGTTATTATCGGCTGAAAAATAGAGCAAAATAGTTTTATCTTTTTCCTCTATTACAATCTCCTCGGGCTTCACTTTTTCGCAAGAATAGAGGAAAAAAGAGAGAGTAATAAATAAAAATAGTGGATATTTAAGGATATTTTTTGTAGATGCCATTTTCTTAAATTAAATCTTTGAATGCGACAAAGATAAAAAATTAATGTAAAAATGCTATTTTTACAACAACTTAATAAGTGATGAAAATTAATTGCTAAATATAAATATTATGAGAAAATTTTTAATGATAATGGGGATTACTTTTTCTTTGTTTCCCCTTGTAATAAGTTCATGTTCAAGTGAAAAAGAATCTAATATGAATCAAAAATTTACATTTATCGTGGAAGAGTTTGCAGATTTACAAATTTTAAAGTATCAAATTCCCGATTGGGATTCTCTAACTTTTAACCAAAAGGCTTTTTTATATTATACTTCAGAAGCCGCTAAATGTGGAAGAGATATAGTTTTTGATCAGTTTGGGAAATACAATCTAAAGATTAGAAGAGTATTAGAAAAGATTATCAAAGAGTATAATGGTGACCAATCCGCAAAAGATTATCAAGATTTTATAGTTTATGCAAAAAGGGTATTTTTTAGTAATGGTATTCATCACCATTATGGAGAGCATAAGTTTTTCCCAGAGTGTTCTCAAGATTATTTTAAATCTTTAATGGAGAGTACAGGGCAGGGAGAGTTAGCAGATGAACTTTTGCCTATTATCTATGATCCTGCTATTTATCCATTTAGAAGAAGTAATGATACTAAATCCGACATGGTGTTGAATTCTGCAGTCAATTTCTATGAGGGGGGATTGACTCAAAAGGAGGTAAATGATTTTTATAATAAAATGGAAGATCCATCTGATCCTCATCCAATATCTTATGGGTTGAATAGCAAGCTTGTGAAAGAAAATGGGAAAATTTATGAGAAAGTTTGGAAGATAGGGGGTTTATATTCTAATAGTATTTCAAAAATAGTTGAAAATCTGAATAAAGCACGTGATTATGCAGAGACAGATGGGCAGAAAAACACTATAGATTTATTAGTCAAATATTATACAACTGGTGATTTAAGAGTTTGGGACGAGTATAATATTCAATGGGTTGATGATGGTGCTAAAGTAGTTGATTTTACCAACGGATTTATAGAAGACTATGACGATCCATTAGGAAGAAAGGCTACTTGGGAAGGTCTTGCAGATTTTAAAGACCTTGGTGCAAGTAAAAGGACAGAGGCTATTAGTGCTGAGGCACAATGGTTTGAGAATAATTCTCCTGTAGATAGTAAATATAAAAAAGAGAAAGTTACCGGAATTAGTGCAAAAGTTATAAATGTAACAGCTTTAGGTGGCTCATGTTATCCTTCTACCCCAATTGGAATAAATCTTCCAAATGCAGATTGGATTAGAAAAGAATATGGCTCTAAGTCTGTTACAATTGCTAACATAACAGATGCATACGATAAAGCTTCTCAAGAGTCTCCAAAGAGTATTTTAAAAGAATTTGCTTGGGACGAAGCAGAGGTACAAAGGGCTAAAGATTATGGTATCCTTACAAGTAATCTTCATACAGACCTTCATGAGTGTTTAGGACACGCATCGGGACAAATTATGCCAGGTGTAGGTGCTAATTCGCTTAAAGAATTTGGTTCTGCTTTAGAAGAGGCAAGAGCAGATCTTTTTGCTTTATATTATCTTGGAGACAAGAAACTTGTCGAGATGGGGATCCTACCTAATGAGGAGGCTTTTAAAGCCGAATATGATAGTTATATCCGTAATGGTTTGTTTACTCAGTTTACAAGAATAGAGCTTGGTAATAAAAATACAGAGGCTCATATGCAAAATAGAAAATTAGTAGCAGAGTGGGTTTACGAAAATGGTGTAGCAGAGAATGTTATTGAGAAGAAAGTTAGAGATGGGAAAACATTTTTTGTAATTAACGATTATCATAAACTCCGTAATTTATTTGGAAAATTATTAGCAGAGATTCAGAGAATTAAATCAGAAGGCGATTATTTGGCAGGGAAAAAATTGATAGAAACCTATGCCGTTAATATAGATCCAGAACTTCATAAGGAGGTTTTAGATAGATATGCTACCCTAAATCTTAAACCTTACAGAGGATTTGTGAATCCAGATATACTACCTGTTGAGAAAGATGGTAAGATTGTTGATTTTAAGGTTGTTTATGTTGATGACTTTTTAAAGCAACATTTAGCTTATGGTGAGAAATACTCATTTGAAGATTAAAAGATATATCTTTTTAGCAATTATTTTCTACCTCTCTATATTCTCTGTTTCGGCACAAAATACTGAGAGTTATAAAAGGGGGGTAGAGAATAATTTAAAACTTATTTGCAACACTGTTCCCGATTCGTTAATTATTAACAGAATTTTATCTTATATGGACAGTGTTGTTACTACTGGTTTACAGTTATTTGATTTTGCCGATGTCGCTTATGAACTATTCTATCCTAATGAAAGTAAATATTCAAATGATGAATATTTGATCCCTATTGTTCAACGGGTAGTTGCTTATAACGATACAGATAAAAACAAAAAAATAAGGTATCAACTAATACTAAATGATATTTGTAAGAACAGAGTAGGAGAGAAAGTTTCAGATTTTAAATATCTTAATCGCGATGGGGAAATTGATAGTTTATATTCATCTTCTACAGAGTTCACTCTGATTATTTTTGGTAGTACAGATTGCAATTTTTGCAAAGCTCTCAAAAAAAGATTGATTTCTAATAAGATGTTCAAAAATATGTTTACAAGTAAACTTTTGAATATCATCTTTATAAACTCTCAAAGAGATATTAGTTTCAGAAGATGGAGAGAGGTTTTCTTTCCTGAGTTTATAATTAGTGCTTACGATGTCAATGGGGTCCTTACAGGTGCTACCTTTAACTATAAGAATGCTTCTCACCCGATGTTTAATATTAAAACACTACCTGTAATATACCTTTTGGATAGAGATAAAAAAGTTCTGCTGAAAGAGAAAAGAATTGGCGAGATTGAAAATTTTCTCAAAAAAAATTTGGAAAATTAAATTAAAGCGTTACCTTTGTTTAGAATTATTCTAAATTAGATTAATCGGAATAGTTAAAACAAAATATTAACAATTAATACGTAAATTATTATGAATAAGAAATTTAGATGTACAGTATGTGGTTATATCCACGAAGGTAACGATGCTCCAGATTTTTGTCCACAATGTAAAGCTCCAAAAGCGAAATTTGTAGAAGTTAAAGAAGAAGCAGGAAAAAGAGTCTATGCCGATGGTCATGTGATAGGTGTTGCAAAAGGTTGTGACGAAGAGATTATGGAGGGTTTAAAAGCTAATTTTATGGGCGAGTGTACAGAAGTAGGTATGTATTTAGCAATGTCTCGTCAGGCAGATAGAGAGGGTTATCCAGAAATAGCTGAAGCTTTTAAAAGATATGCTTTTGAAGAGGCAGAACATGCAGCAAAATTTTGCGAACTTTTAGGTGAAATGGTTTGGGATACAAAAACTAATTTGGAAAAGAGAATTGAGGCCGAAGCTGGTGCATGTGAGGGTAAGAAAATGATAGCAACTAAGGCTAAACAACTTAATCTCGATGCAATTCACGACACTGTTCACGAAATGGCTAAAGACGAAGCAAGACATGGACAAGGCTTTGAGGGGTTGTATAATAGATTTTTCAAAAAATAGTATAAATATTTATTTGAATCTAAAGGGATAGAGTTTTGTTTCTCTATCCTTTTTTATATATTTGCAGCCGCATAAATGCCTTTTATACATTGTGCATGGGTGCAATGGGGTCTGGAAAAGCCAGACTGAGTAACACTTTAAATTTATTGATATGCAAACAATTACATTAAAAGCTTGTACTAGAAAAATTGGTACAAAACATGATTTAAAACTTGTTAGAAGAGCAGGGAATGTTCCTTGTATTATTTATGGAAATGGTGCTGAGCATCTTGATATTGCTATAGCCCTTTCAGATGTTAAAAAAGTAACAGATACTCCTAAGTCGTATATTATTCATGTAGAATTGGAGGGTAAAGTTTTCCCTTGTATTTTGCATGATGCTCAATATGATCCAATTACAGATGAGCCTATCCATGTAGATTTTTTATCAATCTCAGAAAACAAACCAGTTGATATAGCAGTTCCTGTAAATATTGTTGGTAATGCTGAGGGTGTTAAACAAGGTGGAAGGCTTAGAGTAGGTGTTAGAAAAGTAAAAATTTCTGGTCAATTAGATAAATTGCCAGATATGATAGATGTTGATGTTACAAATTTAGCTGTTGGTAAAGCAATATATGCCGGCGATATAGAGGTAGAAGGTTGTAAAGTTATCTCTCCTAAGAAACTTATGGTTTGCGAGGTTAAGATGACACGTAATGTGATTGCTGCCGCTGCTGCTGAGGCCGCTGCATCTGCAGAAGAGGCTAAGAAAGAGGAGAAGAAATAATATCTCTCTTTTATAGAATATGGCAGGGGGAAAGTATCTCATAGTAGGATTAGGTAATGTAGGTATAGAGTACGATAATACCCGTCACAATATCGGTTTTATGGTGTTAGACAAACTCATAGAGGGGTCTAACACCATTTTTAATGTTGGTAGGTTAGGCTCAACATGCTCAATATCGCATAGAGGGAATAAGCTTATCCTTTTAAAGCCATCTACTTATATGAATTTGAGTGGCAAAGCTGTTAATTATTGGTTGCAAGAAGAGGGGATTAAAATAGAGAATCTGTTGATAATTTGCGACGACCTTGCACTCCCTATAGGAGCATTAAGATTGAGAAAAAGTGGGAGTGATGGTGGGCATAACGGCTTAGCGAATATTGCTCAAACTCTCTCAACTACAAATTTTTCTCGTTTGAGGATTGGAATAGGTTCAGAGTTTAATAGAGGTGGTCAAATAGATTATGTATTAGGGAAACTTTCATCGCAAGAGAGAGAACAATTAGAACCGGTAATAAAAAAAGCTTGTCAGGCTATAAAAGATTTCTCTTTTATTGGTGTTGATAGGGCAATGAATATTTGTAACACTAAAATTAAAAATCAAGAATCTAAAACTGACGACTCGAATCAGGAGGGAAATTAAAATCCTTCCATTAGTTTATCTATCTCTCTTCTCTCCTTTTTTGTCGGCCTTCCGCTTCCTCTTTCTCTTTTCATAAAAAGAGTCTCGATTGGTGCAATAAGTTTATCCAATTCTGTTTGTGGTGTGATATTGGTTGCGTATTGCTCTACTAATTTAGCTCCTTGTCTTTTATCTATAGGCTCTATAACCAAATACTTATAATGAACAGCTCCTTTTCTAACCTCAATATTATCCCCTTTCTTTATATCCTTTGAAGATTTAGCGACATCTCCATTAAGTAAGACTCTATTATTTCGGCACGCATCAGCAGCTTCAGATCTTGTTTTAAATACTCTGATTGCCCATAAATATTTGTCAATCCTAACACTATCCATATTTTTATTCATCTATAATCTTAGGTACACCATCTAATGATACTTTTAGAATCTTGCAACTTTGACTTTGAGAACTAATTGATATATCGCTTATCTCATGAGGAATAAGTGTAACTTCATTTTTTCCCATCCGGATCTCATTCATACCAGAATTAACTATTAGTTCTCCGGTAAGAGAAATTATATACATAAAGCTTTCTGTCTCATTTACAGCTATATTTTTCTGTTCGTTAGCCTCTATGTCTAATACTTCTATCTTCAAGATATTATCTTCTGGAATAGAATAATCGGGAGTGTGCGAATTCAAGTTTAAGAAGTCTAAAGCCTCTGCAAAAAGTTCTTCATCTTCTATATTCATATCTATAGGGGAATTTTGCCCTATCTCGATATATTCTATCCCCTTACCAATAGCAAAAGGTATTTCTGCAGGAATATAAAATAACTCTCCTGCTTCTGGTTCTATTTGGTTTAAAGCAGATTTTATATTACCGTTTAGCATTAGTTCGTATAATTCCTTAGCACTAATATCTTTTCTAAATCCTAAATAAAGCGTTGAGTCTTTTGCACTTTTTAGGATATAAATCACTCTCTCCTTACCCCAACAGTTCCATCTTTGCCAAGCGGTAGTATCTGAAGGTGATACAATTACATTACCCTCTTTATTATCCTTAATAATCTTAACCTGATATGGAAGAGACCCTCTGAAATAATTAAAAACTTTGTCCCCCAATAGATTGCCAAGATACGTGTCTATTACATCATCTAATGTATTCCCATTAAGAAAGCCATTGCTGATAATAGAGTTTTCTCTACACGAGGAGGAGAATTGTGCCTCTTCCCCCTTTTTATCTTTGAATAAAAGTGGATATAATTTTTTCATTATTTAAAAGAGTTCTTATAACAAGGTAATAATTTGTGTAGCAGATATATAGACACAGTTGTTGCTAATAATCCACCTATAACTATATATATGTAAAGGTTAGGATTATACCCGTATTGTATCAGAATTTTATCGAAACTATCAGTTAGCATTTCCTCAGGGATTATAGTTGAAAAGAGATATGCTGTAGCATTGTTTATAAGATGAATAAAAATAACACTCCATAAATTGTGGGTCCGATAATATATCCATCCTAAAAATAGCCCTATAAGTATTGCTCCAACCCCTTGATATAAATTCAAATGGATTAACCCAAAAAGAAATGCGCTAAAGAATATAGGAAATACGGCTCCTTTAGAGTGGTGTAGCAATCCTCTCTCGATAATTCCCCTAAATAGAAATTCCTCTACAAATGGAGCACAAATAACAACTGTGATAAATTGATAGATATTTTTGTCATTCAGTTGTTTGTATAACTTCAAAAGTGCTTCGGGAATTTCAAATAAATTTGTTATGGGATCTATCGCAAATGAGATTGCTTGAGTAGCAATAAAGAGTAAAACAAATATTATTATTGTCCTACTTATCGGGATAGTTCTAAAAATATTTCTATTTAATACTACCTCTTTTTTCTCTTCAGATATATTATTCTTCTCTATATAACCCCTAATTAAGATATATATGAATAGGGGTGTCATCGGTAAGAGATACATTATAATTGGATTAACTTTTGTAAAGTTTTCTCCATACAATAGTACAAAGATAAATGTAGCACCAACTCCCCCTATGAAGATATTTATAAAAAGAAGGAGAATGGCTTCGTAGTATTTTGGGAGATAATATTTAAAAACTTTTAACATAGATATTAAAATAATGGGGTTGGGTAAATTCCGTCATTGCTCATTTGTTTAAATTTCTCGACAACTCTTTCTCTGTCTTCTTTGTAAGTTACTCCAAACCACGCATCGGGAGTGTTTAATACCTCAACGGTTGCTATATTGGAATTGATTAGTTGGCTAACTACAAATGGAACATAGAATTCTTTTTTAGGTTCGTTAATATTTTCTTTTAAAAACTCTATAAATAGATTGTTAGCATTTTCCATGAAATCGGGCGTGAATCCCCACATATTCATAGAAGTGCAAGCATCTGCATCTAAGAGCTTTAAGACTCCATCCATACCCTCTCCCTTAATTATTCCATTCTCTTTGATTATGTTAGTATGTTCTTCTACCTGAGTTAGATAACAGTTTGCTGTTTTACATATTCCCCTTGAAACACTCCCCGACTCACTTAGAGTTTTATCTAATTCAAACCCTATCATGCAATATTTCCCTTTACTATTATTATCTAAAGAGTTTAAATATTTAGATAATACGGTAAACGATTCTCTGCCGTAGTAATCATCTGCATTTATCACAGCAAAAGGTCTTTTAACAATCTCTTTTGCAGCAAGAACTGCCTGCCCAGTACCCCAAGGTTTTTCTCTATTAGGATTTAATGTGAATCCATTAGGTAAATCATTTAATTCTTGTGTAACCAAATGTACTTTAACTTTATCCCTATATTTAGATACAACTTTTTCTTCAAATTCTTTTTTAAAACTCTCTCTTACCACAAATATAACATCTTCAAATCCAGAGTATATTGCGTCATATACCGAGTAATCCATTATAGTTTCCCCTTTTGGACCAAGGGGGTCAAGTTGTTTTAAACCACCGTATCTGCTCCCCATACCAGCGGCCATAATGAGTAATGTTGGTTTCATTTATTTTTATAAATTTGTATGTAATTATTTTCAAAAATAATAAAAAATAGGGTGAGTACAATAAAGAAACTATTAGATAATCCTATTGTTGCAACAATAGTTAAGATTATAAAGAATAAATACTTAGTGGTTACCATAGCCTTTATACTCTTTATCTCTTTTATAGATACTAATAATTTAATATCCTTATTTAAAGATTTAAGAGAGGTAGCTGCTCAAGAGAGGCAAAAAAAGTACTATCGAGAGGCAATTATAAAAGCAGATGAAAACCTGCAGGAACTCTC
>CAMNNS010000022.1 GCA_946545765.1 uncultured Bacteroidales bacterium
TTTTTATTAGCTTTATCTAAACATATTATAAGATCGTCCCAAGTTGCATTGGAAAAACTGAAGTCATTTAGATACTCTCTTATACCCTCTTTTAGACAATCTTCTCCTATTTTATTTTCCAAATTTTTCATCATAATAGGAGCTTTATTATATATGATATTGCCGTATAGCAGCCCTGCTTTGTTTAGGTTCTCTAATTCTTGTCCAATAGGGTGAGTGCCTGCAGTTCTATCTACCTTGATAGCAGGCAATTGATAAGTTGTAATAAAGTTTATTTTATGATTGATTTCATTAAATAAGTTATCACATATTTTAGAGGCAAAGAAGTTGGCGAAAACCTCTTTTGTCCACACATCGTCAAACCATTTCATTGTAACTAAATCACCAAACCATAAATGAGAAGTCTCGTGTGCAAGCAGTTTGAATCTTTTTAGTTTATCCTCTTCAGAAGCATTAGATTCTAAAAATATTGTCTCCCTTTTAAATTGAATTGCCCCCGGATGCTCCATACCTCCAAACTGATAGCCCGGAATAATTACAAAACCATATTTTTGAAAAGGTTGTGATATGCCGGTATATTCTTCTAACCAATTGAGCGAGAAAGATATTTCCTTTAAAACATCTTCTATCTGAACAGCTTTAGAGGTATCACTTTTTCTATACATATACTCAAAATTTCTCTCCTCAAACTTCCTCTCTTTCCTTATAAAGTCTCCAGCAGTAAAAGTGAATAAATATGTTGGTAATAGGTCTGACTTCTCAAAATATAACTCTTTGAACTCCCCATTTGCCTCTTTTTTCTCCCCTTTTAAAATTCCATTTGAGATAGCCTCCCAACTCTCTGGGATATTGAGAGTAAGACTAAAAATCGCCTTTAAGTCGGGTTGATCAAAGCAAGGGAAAGCATATCTTGCATTAGCTGGAACAAATAGGGTATATAAAAAATCTTCCCTCCTATTTAACGGTAAATCAGAACTTTCAAATGATATTTCTACTTTATTATCACCTTTTAGAAGGTGTTTCTTCTCTATAATAAGATGCTCATTTTCATATCTATACCCTTTATCGCGATACAATTTGTTATCATTTACAACTATAAAAGAATAATCCTCATCTTCCCCCGATAACTTACCGCAGAAATCTATCTGTAGGTCTTTCTCTCCCGAGTAATTAAATGAAATGGTAGCTTTTCCACCAACTTTAGTATTTCTGTTTTTAGGGATATTAAAAAAAAGTTGATACTCTATGTTAAAGATGCTATTTTTTCTGTACTCGGCTAACTCTTTATCTACCCCCTCTTTAACTATGTAATCTTTTGAACATAAGGTTAGTGTAAATAAAATGGCAAGTGTGCATATTAAATGAAATGTTAGATTCTTTAACATAGATTTCTTCATCTGATATATTATTTTTTTATGATTAGGTTACTTCTGTGTTATATGTAAACTAACTTTATACTCTTTAAATGCTTTCTCCATAAAACTATAATATTCCTCTGAGATATAGCTCTCTTTAAACTTTTCAAAAATATATTTAACAGCCATAGGTGTAGGATGTACTAAATCTTCAGAGTACCATCTGTAGTCTCTTAGTTCGTCCATCATAATTTCGTATGCAGGAAAATAGTTCAGCCCCTTTTCTTGTATAATCTTTTGAGTGGCTATTAGTAGTGTACTTTTACTAATATTATTTTCGTGTGCTCCATCTCCCAAGTGCCTGATTGGACTTACGGTAAAGATAATTCTTTTACCACTTAAAATTTTAACTATTTCTTCTATTATTTTAGTACATTTTTCTACATCTACAAATTCTCTAATAAATTGTTTTGCAGGTAATTTGTGGCAATTACTCACTATGTCTGTGCAGAAATCTTCAACATTTATAATATCATGATTTCTGTTTTGGGAGTCAGTTTTTCTATAAACAAAAGAACTCCCTAATGTTATAATAACTATAGAGGATTGTTCAAAGAACTCTGCATCACTGAGCAATTTTTTATTTATTTTGTTTATGAAATCATCTTTATAAATCTTACCATAACTTGAATGATGAGAGAAAGTTATAGGGTACCCATCGGGATGAGAAATCACATCATTTTTAGAAAAAAATGGGTATTCTTCTTTAATACGATTCTCTATTAAATATTTTGTCCCCTCCGATATTCTCTTAACAGAATTGTAGATCGAGCAGGCATTATATAATGTACCAAATGGGTTTATTAAAGTGTTAAAGCCGTGTATTTTAAGTTGTTCACCTATCTCATTCGCAAAACAAGAACCAAATAAAACAATTTTCTCTTTTGGGGTTATTGGTGGTACAAGTGGCTCTATCTTAACCTCTGTGAATAGTTTAGTGTATTTAACCATATGCTATTATCTATCTTGTAAACATTTTTTGTGGTATATTGGTTCTAAAAATCTCTGTTTATATTGTCTTGTATTTTTTTTAATCCGGCTCTTTGTAATGGACTGTTTTTAAATATCTTGTTAAAATCCTCTTCTGTCATTTGAAGCCACCACTCTTTCTCTCTATTTTCATTTAGTATCTGTGCATTGCTATGAAACTCTTCCCATCCTTTTATATTAAACTTGTTATAGGGGCAAGCATTCATACAATCATCACACCCAAATATCCACTTTTCTCCCCTCCTTATTTTAGAATTTTTCTCTTTTCTCTCTATCTCCACTTTATTACTTATTTCAACTAATGGTTCTTCTATTGTTTTGTAAGATAGGCATTTGCGTGCATCTATCTTGTACGGAGCAAAAAGTGCCCCCTGTGTACAGGCTTGTAAACACTTTTTACAACTTTTGCAATAGTTAGAGCTGTCTATCTGTTTATTATATGGTAATTCTACCTTAGTGATAATTGTCGCAAGAAAATTTTTAACTCCAAAATTCTTACTAATTAGGAAATTATTATACCCTATAAATCCTAATCCTGCCCTTACTGCCCAAGCCCTCTCCATTACTGGTGCAGAGTCTGAAAATACCTTAGAGTATAACGGTTTGTATCTTTTTAAATTGTCAAAAACAGAAGTATCAATTATATCTTTTTCCTCCTTGTTCCGATTTGTAGAATACAGGTCTATAAGGTAAGCAATTGTATTTAGTTTTTCTTTTATAACAGTATGATAATCTGCCCCATAAGCATATTCAGAAACTTTATATTCCGTATCGCGATAAAATTGCTTTTCCTCTTTATTGCTTTGATACTCAAATGGGGCTAAAAATACAAGAATACTCTTTGCCCCCTCAACAAGCAGGGTAGGGTCAAATCTTTTATCCTCATTTCTACTTAAAAAATCCATTTTGCCGAAATATCCACTTTTCTGCATCTGCTGATACCGCTCTATCTCCTCATCTAATCTTTCTGCTTTTACACACCCCACAGCGATAAAACTAAAATTTTGAGCCATTTTTTTAATAGCTTCTAATAACTCAAAAGGATTATTAGGGATATTTAGGGGAGGGATATTCATATAATTACAAATATAACCAATTATAGTAAAATGTATTATTTCAATAGTTATTTTTATTTTATTTTATTAGATTTGTGCCACAAATCTCTCATAGAGGGATTTAATTTAAATAAAAATATAAGTGTATAATTTTTAAGGTATTATAATATGAAAAGAATATTGGTAGTTGGTGCGGGTGGACAAATCGGAACGGAGCTCGTCCCTCATCTACAAAAAGTTTATGGAAAAGAGAATGTGGTTGCAGGAGAGGTTAGAGAAGATGTAGTAAAAAAACTCTCAGAAAATTGTGAGGCTATAAAATTAGACGCTCTTGATATACAGGGCTATGGAGAAGCGATTAAGAAGTATAAGATAGATGGAATTTACAATCTTGTAGCTCTTTTATCTGCTAAAGGAGAGATGAATCCTCTTCTTGCTTGGAATATAAATATGGGGGCTTTATTAAACTCACTAAACCTTGCAAAAGAATTTAAATGTGCTCTTTTTACCCCCTCATCTATAGGGGCTTTCGGAGAGAATACCCCACATAAAGGGACACCTCAGGATACAGTTATGAGACCAAACACGATCTATGGAGTTTGTAAGGTAAGTGGTGAACTATTATCTGATTATTACTTCCATAAATTTGGAGTAGATACAAGAAGTGTCAGATTCCCCGGAATTATATCTAATGGGTGTCTTCCTGGTGGAGGTACTACAGATTATGCAGTTGAGGTCTTCTATGAAGTATTTAAAAATGGCAAATATACTTGTACTGTTCCTCAAGATGCTTATATGGATATGTTATATATGCCTGATGCTCTCGAAGCTACAACTCAATTAATGGAGGCAGATCCTACTAAACTAATCCATCGTAACAGCTTTAATATTGCAAATATGAGTTTTACTCCAGAAGAGTTATTTAATGCAATAAAAAAGAGAATTCCTACATTTACATGGAATTATGAAATAGATCCTGTTAAAGCTGCAATATCTGCCTCTTGGCCAGATTATATGGATGATTCTTGTGCCCGGGCAGAGTGGGGTTGGAATCCAAAATGGGATTTAGATGCTATGATAGATGATATGTTAAAAATTTGTAAACAAAAAGTAGAACAAGGATTATACTAATCACAATAAAATAATAGAGTTATGAAGAGAATACTTTTATCGTTGATTATCGTACTTATGGCGATACCTACTTTTGCACAAGAAAAAAGAACAGGGGTTAAATCTGGTGCAATAGAATATAGAATGGAGGCATTTGGAGAAGTAATTATGACTTCTTTGTTTTTTGACGATTATGGGACTAAGTCTTTAAGTTTGTCTGAAATAGATACCCCTATGGGTTCAACCAAAATGGGACAATTATATGTAGATGGTAAAAATTATACTATTCACTATGACCAAAATTTGGTGCAAGAACAACCAAGTGCCGAGCAATTAAATTTTATGAACCTAACTCAAGAAGTAATAGAAAAATACAAATTGCAAGAGGTGGGTAAAGAGAAGATTTTAGATAAAGAATGTGTAGTATATACCTACCAAGAAGATTACCCTATGCAAGGTAAAGTAAATGTAAAGGCTTGGGTATGGCAGGGGATACCTTTAAAATCTCAAATGGAGTTTGCTGGAACTTCTATTATCAATGTAGCCACCTCTATATCAGTAGATATTGAGGTAGATCCTTTAAAATTTGAAGTGCCTAAATTTTAAAAAAGCTTATATACTTTAAAAGTTGCTTTAACAACCAGAATGGTGTGATAAGATATCCTTTTTGGGGGTTTTAATAGAATATGGGGTGATAAAATATTTTTTGTCACCCCAAGTTTTTTCTCGGTTAAAATGACCTAAATTCGTTTCCCGAAAAAAATAGTTGCATTTACTAATTGAACTTAAACTGAGCAGAAAACACAAACTCTCGTATATAAAAGATATTTTTCCTTGAAACTTTGGCAGAAGGGCTTTTAGTGCTTCAAGATTATCCCCGTGAATAACCATATTTCCACTTCCCGTTTCTTTGTTTGATTGTTTCCCATCCTTATAGCCATACTTATGTTCTAATACTCTATACGGCACATCCTGATGGTGAGTGATGACCTTATCTTTTCCAATCCAATTTAGTGTAGGCATATTGATACTTTTTTACATAATCAAATATAACACTTTTATCTTGCTTTCCTGTTGGGATTGTCATTCCTAATCCTATCGAAGTTTTCAGCAAGATACTTTTCAAACTTTTCTTTTGGACGTTCTATACCGCTTTTATTGCTTTGGTTAAAACGTATCCTACGTTTTCCTATGTTCTTGCCTCCCTTGTTTTGGGAAGTCTCCTTGATAAACTCATTGGAAGACATTATCCACATCATATCCATCCTTTCTGAATAAAATACGAACCAATAGTTTTCCCTTAGCCTGTGTTCAATAGCTGCGAAAAGAGCCGCACTGCCCTGCTTTACTTGTTTTGACCTTGCTTTTATCTGAACCTCAACATATTTACCATCAGGACGTTTAACGACAACATCAATAGCATCGTCATCTACCATTGGAATAAACAAGTCAAGTCCTTCTTTAAGCATTTTACCTATCAGATAATGCTCAATTCTTTTTCCAAAAGACGCTTTGCTTCTAAATGACTTATCTTCCATAATATTTAGTTTTGGTACAAGATTAGTTAAGTTTGTTTTTCCTTAGTTCTTTAAGCAAAATTAAGTATAAATTTTTGTTCCTACAATTATATCTAAACTCACATTCTTTTATGTGTAAATAGAAAGTATGTTTATGCACTCCTCTAAATTTAGATAATCTTACTTTGCATACTCCCCAGAAGTTTTCTATTCCATTAATATGATTGACTCCTTTAGCAAATTCATTGTTACTATGATTGATTCTAAAGTGCTGCTTATAACCATAATTTACTAACCCGTCATAGGTCTTGTTGCACCTCTTCCTCTTTTGCCTCTAACTCTACGAGCTACAAAATAACTCTCATCAAGTTCTATTTCGCCATTAACAAACGGACTTGATTGTTCACATAATTCAGCTATTCGCTTCCGAAGTTTGTTGTATATTTTGTTAGTGGTACCTCTATTATATCCTATAAATTCAGAAACTTGTTTTGCAGAAAGGTCTAAGCAAAAAAGCTTCAAAATAATCCTAAAATCCCTCTCAGAAATTTTACTCCTAAAACAATACTTGTTTGACATTAAATATCAATTAGTTAAAAAAATTAATAATATTTAACTAATCTTGAACCAACATTTTTTACAGAATTACAACATTTATTTTTTTATTCCTCTGTTTAGTTAATTGTGATCTTTTAAAAAGTTGCATTTACTAATTGAACTTAGTTTGTTTTGTATTATATCCTATAATTTTGTACTTTAGTGTATTGTTATATCGGCAAACTTATGATAACATCATTATATATGTTGTCACATAATTAAGATTGAGTGCGATTACATTTTGCAGGCAGAATCAGAGTAATATTTATGGTTTTTAATAACGTTAAGACCTGATATACAACAAATAGTAAAGGATAGAAAAATTATTTAAATTATAAAGTTTTATTTATGAATAAATTATACCATATACTTATCGCGATAACATTAGTAGTAATAGCGAGTTGTACTCATCAAAAACCTGCCGATGGAGAATATACGCTGCACCTCTTATCTACAAATGATATTCACGGTTCATGGTTTGATATTCCATATACGAGTGATACTCAGAAAAAATCGATCTTTGCAATAAATACAGTTGTACAAAAATTTAGAGATAGCCTTGGCGAGCAGAATGTTATTCTTGTAGATGCAGGTGATTGCTTACAAGGGGATAACGCACCTTATTATTTTAATTATATAGATACTAATTCTGTACACCTTTTTGCCCGCCTTGTTTCATATATGAAGTATGATGCGGTTGCAGTGGGCAATCATGATATAGAGACAGGACATTCTGTATATGATAGAGTTACTCGCGATATGAATAATCTTGGAGTCCCTTTTCTTGCCGGTAATGCAATTAGAAACGACAACGGTAAATCTTATTTTCAGAAATATATAATTCTCAAAAAGGGTATCGTAAACAACTCTAATAATAAAGATAATAGCTCTTTTAAAAAAGGTTCAAAAGGGGAGTTAAAGGTTGCTATATTAGGCTACACCAATCCTAATATGAAGGCATGGCTTGCAGAAAATCTTTGGAGCGGAATGCAATTTGAATCTCTTATTCCTATTGTGCAAAATGATGTAAATGAGGTAATTGAAAAAGAAGAGCCAGCTGTTGTTATTGTAGTCGTCCACTCGGGTGTAGGAGAAGGTGATGGCACCATATATGAGAGCCAGGGTTTAGATTTATATAAATCTTTACAAGGGGTAGATTTCCTCGTTTGTTCTCACGACCATAAGTCAATTATATTTGAAAGTGATACCATTGTTCTGCTAAATTCTGGTAGCCATGCAAGAAATGTTGCACATGGGGAGTTATCTGTTAAGATTAGTGATGGAATAGTGGTTGAAAAAAAATTGAGAGGTGAACTATTGGCTGTGGATATATCAGATACAGACACTATTATGAGAAAATTCTTTAGTGATGATTATAATAAAGTAAAAGAATTTACCCTTAAACCTGTTGGAGATCTTAATTGTTTTATCTCTACCAAAGCTTCATTTGCAGGAATGTGTAATTATATGAATCTTATTCATAGCATTGGATTAAAAGAAGGGGCAAATATATCTATCGCCGCGCCATTAACTTATAACAAAGATATTTCCCCCGGGAAATTGCTCTATAACGATTTATTTACATTGTATCCTTTTGAAAATCAAATGTATTTCCTTGAAATGTCGGGCGATGAAATAAAAAAATATCTTGAGTATTCATATGATAATTGGATAAATACTATCTCTTTAGAAGCGTATAATTCTCCCGATTTCCATTTATTGAAGATTGTTAAAAGAGACGATACTCGAAACTCTCAAGTGGGTTGGTCGTTTGTAAATAGATCGTATAATTTTGATTCTGCAGGTGGTTTAAACTATAGTGTAGATGTAACTAAAAACTGTGGCGAGCGGATAAATATTTCATCGCTGGCAAATGGAGAAAAGTTTGAGTTAGATAAAATTTATACTGTTGCAATGACCTCATACAGAGCAAGTGGAGGGGGAGAACTTTTGTCTAAAGGGGCAGGTTTAACTTTTGAACAAGTAGAGCAGAGGATTATTAAAAGATTGCCTGAATATCGTGAGATATTATATAAACACCTTCTTGATGATAAATGTATAGATTCATTAAAAATTTCTGATCCAAAAGTTATAGGACATTGGGAGTTTGTTCCAAAAGCGTTGGCGGATAGGGTAATAAATAGAGATATGCAATTACTTTTTAATCGCGATTAGATAAGTATAGGGGCTGAGGGAGAATCTATTTGTATTGGGTGATTTTTTAGTTAACTTTGCAAAGAGAGAATTCTGTAATAGATATTGCTCAAATTTTAGGTTTATGGCAAAGCAAGCTCAAAATATAGGATTAATAATGGGGCAGCAACAAAAGTTGTCCCCTCTACAGATACAAACTATTAAATTGTTGGAACTTCCCAACTTGGAGTTACAACAAAAAATTTATGAGACTTTAGAGAACAATCCTGTGTTAGATGAGTCATCGGTAGAGAATATTGAGGAACAAAGTTCTGATATAGAGGACCAACCTAAAAAAGTTTCTATATCTGAATATAGTAATGATACCCCAACATATAAATTATACATAAACAACAGGGGAAAAGATGAGATTCCTCAAAGGAATACTTTTTCTGTTAGAGAGAGTTTTCAACAATCGTTGATTCAGCAACTTGGATATAGAAAATTGTCTGATAAAGAGCGTTCTATAGCGGAGTTTATAATTGGAAGTATGGATTTAGATGGTTATCTGAGGAGAAATATAGACTCGTTAGTTGATGATATTTTTCTAAGATTAAATATAGAGACAACTTCTGCCGAAATAGAAAGAATACTGGTTGAGAATATTCAACAATTTGAACCTATTGGGGTAGGGGCGAGGAGTTTAAGAGAATGTCTTTTAATTCAAATTAAAGCCAAGAAAGATAGAACAATAGCAGTAGATAGAGCAGAGGAACTTCTAACACATTTTTTTGAAGAGTTTTCAAAGAAACACTATTCTAAAATTGTGAGTAGAATGGGGATTTCGGAGGAAGAATTAAAAGCTGTAATAGATGAGATAATCAGACTAAATCCTAAACCAGGTGGGCAGGTAGATGATTCTTACGCAGAGGAGACCCAACAAATTACACCAGATTTTATTTTAGAGAATACAGATGGTAAATTAACTGTTACTATGCCAAAAGTTAAAATACCTAAAATTCAAGTTAAGTCCGAATATAAAAAGTATATAGATAAAACTAAAAATATAAGTAAAGGGGAAAAAGAGGCTGCAAGTTTTGTAAAGAAAAATTTTGATAACGCTAAATGGTATTTAGAGGCTGTAAAACAGAGGCATAACACTCTTCAAAACACTATAGATGCTATTGTAGATTTTCAAAAAGAATTTTTCTTGGATGGAGATGAAACAAAACTTAAACCTATGGTTCTAAAGAATATAGCCGAGGTTACAAACTTAGATATTTCTACCATATCGCGAGTAGTAAATAGCAAATATATTCAAACACCATTTGGAATATATCCTTTAAAATATTTCTTCTCTGAGGCTTTAATTAACGAATCGGGAGAAGAGGTATCTACAAGAGAAGTTAAGAAAATACTTTTGGAGAGTATTGAAAATGAGGATAAAACCAAGCCTCTCACCGATGAACACTTGGTAGATGTTCTTAAAGATAAAGGGTATATTATTGCCAGAAGAACAGTGGCAAAATATAGGGAACAACTCTCTATCCCGATTGCAAGAATGAGAAAGAGTTTATAGGCTCTGGTTATTCTTTTACCCCGTATGCTAAATCTCCTGCATCGCCAAGCCCCGGAACTATATAAGCTTTATTAGTAAGTTCTTGGTCTACAGCTCCTATCCAAATAGTAACCCTTTTGTGTGGTAGTTGTTTAGAGAGGTAATTAAGGGCAGCTTCGCTAATAATAGGTACAATCAAATGTGTATGAGAAGGCTCTTCATCTTCTGTCAACTTGTTGTAAGCTAATAATAAAGAAGAACCGGTTGCAACCATACAATCTGCTAAGATTAACACTTTGTTCTCTATAGAGGGCTTGCTTATATATTCAACTTGAATTATAAATTTATTGTTGTTACCATATTTTCTGTATGCAGCAATAAAAGCACTTTCCGCTTTGTCAAAAACATTTAGAATACCATTATGCAGTGTTAAGCCTGCTCTCATAATAGATGCTATAACAATATTATCATCAATAGTTTGACATTGTGCTATTCCTAATGGTGTATTAACATCTATCTGAGAATAATTGAGGGTTTTACTAATTTCCATCGAGATAAAAGTGGCTATCCTCTCCATATTTTTTCTAAATCTCATAGCATCTTTTTGGATAGTCTTATCTCTCAATTCTGCAAGATAGTGATTAACGATAGAGTTTTGTTCGCTTAAAATAATGCTTTTCATATCTATGGCTTTATGATTAAGCAAAGATAGTAAAAAGGTTAAGAATAGAGAATTCGTACTTGACTTTTATAAAATTTTCCCGTTGTCTGCAAAGGAGTAGTACTCCCCATTTCCTACAATTATATGGTCTAATAGAGATATATCGCAAATTTTTGTAGCCTCTTTAACTTTTTTTGTCTGGATTATATCATGTTCTCCCGGCGTTATATTGCCACTTGGGTGGTTATGAACTAAGATTATAGCACTTGCCATTTTTTCTAAACTTTTTTTAATAATCATCTTTACATCAACAATTGTAGAGGAGAGACCTCCGCTACTCATTCTCTCTTTTGTAATTATTTTGTTTGCTCTATTTAGAAATATGACCCAGCACTCTTCGTGATCTAAATCTCTTAAATAGGGGGATATTATTTGTGCCGCCTCGTTAGATGATAAAATCTGACGGGTGTTCGTTTCCCCTTTCTGCCCCTCTATTCTCCTAAATAACTCAAATAAAGCCAATAGTTTAACCCCTTTTGATTGCCCAATGCCTTTATGTTTTTTAAAATCTTGAATAGTGAATTTTCTAAGGGTGTTTAGATCGTTGTTCGCATCTTTAAGAATCTCTCTTGCCAATGAAACTGCGTTTAACTCTTTTGTCCCTGAACCTATTATTATAGCAATCAATTCACTTACAGAGAGACTTACTGCCCCAACACTCAAAAGTTTTTCTATTGGTCTATCTTTCTCTTCCCACTCTTTAATTTTAATCATCTTTAGTAAGTAATATAATAAAAAAACTTCCCAAACTTGGGGAAGTTTTTTTATTAAACAATACCAAAAGGTAAATTTATCTTAATAAGCGGGTTAAAATTGCTTTAATTAAGCTTTTGCAACTTTCTTAGAAGTCTCATTAACATGTTTGCTTAAACCGCTCTTTATATTGGCAGCTTTATTTTTGTGGATAATGTTCTTTTTAGCCAATTTGTCGAGCATAGAACTAACTTTAGAGAGTTTCTCTTCTGCCTCTTTTGGATCTGTAGTATTTCTCAAATCTTTAACAGCATTACGAGCTGTTTTTGCATAATAATGGTTGTGCTCTTTACGTTTTTCTATCTGACGTGCGCGTTTCTCTGCACTCTTATGATTTGCCATATTTAATTAATTTTTAATTATTTGAAGTAGTCGGTAGGGGAATCGAACCCCTATTACAAGAATGAAAATCTTGTGTCCTAACCGTTAGACGAACCGACCGTTTGGGGCGCAAATATAATAAAAAATATTAATTAGAGAAATTTTCTTTCCAATCAAATGAATATATTATTGATTCGACTTGTCTTAAATAATTTCTTTTTTTATACCTTGGAGCATAAACAAACCCCTGAACAACAATTAGCTTATCTGGTTCTTTAGAGTATCTGATATGCTCAACAAAAGGCCCTCCCATATAATCTCCCTCAACATCCCATAACCCCCTAATCTCTACAAAATTCTCCCCTTTATACTTATAATATTTAATCGTAGGTACAACTTCTGGAGCTTTAGAGATAGTCATATAAGTATTGTCAAACATTCCAGGAACATTCTCTTTTAGAACCTGATTTTGACTCTTTATGATCTCCTCTTTTGAAGGGAACTCCTTACCACTAAATGGGATAGTATAGATTAGTATTCCTTGATTAGTAAAAGAGGTTTCATATGAGATCCAAATAAAGTTATTGGTCTGTTTTTTAATAGAGTATCCACTTGGGAAATAAGGTGAGCCACCAAATTTTTCTGCTACTACAGATCTTATAGAAGACTCTTCATACCTTTTTGAATTTCTGATAATTCTATCTTTTTCTATTTGATCTATAGAGTTAAAAAGAAGCTCAGAATTCTTCTCTATTATGGCAGAGGCAGCAGAATCTGATGGTGCTTGTACCCTTACAATAATTTGAGGTTGAGCCCAAGCGTCTTTTACAGTTGAATATTTAGCCTCATTAAGGTTGGTGTTTATCTCTACCAATATTATATTCCTATGACTTCTAAAAATCTCTGAAAATGCCGATGGTGGTATATTTATAAGGTTAAAAGATGGCTCTCTTTGGGGCAGAGAGGGATAATCAACAGCAAGGATATTTCGTAAAGAATTACCACTTGCCCCACTCCAATCCTCTTTACTTATTACAACAATAACCTCCCCTGCTTTACCTGTAACTGTTCTTTTGTATGTAGAGCCGTCCGAACCACAGCTATATAAGAAAATAGTTACAAGAGTAAGTATTAACCCCCTTGTGAAACTCATTTTATTTACCCTTTTTTTCATGATATATCATATTAAAATCAACTTTAAGACAAAGGTATTCCTTTTTTACTATCGCGATAAAAATTTAACATCAATAAATAATCAATTTTTGTTATTGATTGTACTATTTTTATTTGCAAGTATTTTAGAATTTTATAAATTTGTGTCGCCTACAACGAAAATTATTAACAAATATATGAAAATCATGTCTATTGCTGACCTTAACAAGGTCAGGGAGAGTGCTTTTGTTAAGTTGCAAGTTAGAGAGGAGAGTAATGAACAAACCTCATCTGCTTGTTGTGGCTTAGCGGTTGGCACAAAGCATTTACAGATTCTAACTTGTGGCGGTACAGGTTGCAAGGCTTCACAAAGTCATCTTATTGCAGAAAACATTTCTGAGTGCTTGCAAAAAAACGGTATCGCAGACAAAGTAGAAGTTATTACTACCGGATGTTTTGGTTTTTGTGAAAAAGGTCCTATTGTTAAGATTATTCCAGACAATACTTTTTACACTCAAGTAAAACCAGAAGATGCTGAGGAGATTGTTAAAGAGCATATTATAGGTGGAAAAAGAGTAGAACGCCTATTATATGTTGATCCTAAAACAGAGAAGACCGTTGCAGATTCTAAACACATGGATTTTTATCGCAAACAGGTGCGTATAGCACTTAGAAATTGCGGTTTTATAAATCCAGAGGATATAGAAGAATATATTGCTCGCGATGGTTATAAAGCTTTGGCTGATTGCTTATTAGAAAAAAAACCAGAAGAAGTTGTAGAAATTGTTAAAAAATCTGGTTTAAGAGGTAGAGGTGGTGGAGGATTCCCAACTGGATTAAAATGGGAGATTGCTGCAAAAAATAAGGCAGATGAAAAATATGTAGTTTGTAACGCTGATGAGGGAGATCCTGGAGCATTTATGGATCGTTCTATTATGGAAGGTGACCCTCATACTATAGTAGAAGCAATGGCGATATGTGGTTATGCAACAGGAGCATCTAACGGTTTAGTATATATCCGTGCTGAGTATCCTCTTGCAGTTGATCGCCTAAAAATTGCTATAGCTCAGGCAAGAGAGTATGGTTTGTTAGGGAAAAGAATTTTAGGAACAGACTTTAGTTTTGATATTGATATTAGATATGGTGCTGGAGCGTTTGTTTGTGGTGAGGAGACAGCTCTTATTCACTCAATGGAGGGTAAAAGAGGTGAGCCAACTCTAAAACCACCATTCCCAGCAGAGTGCGGTTATAATGGGAAACCAACTAATGTAAACAATGTTGAAACATTTGCAAATATTCCAATTATAATAAACAAGGGTGCTGAATGGTTTACTTCTATAGGTACAGAAAAATCGCCTGGTACTAAAGTATTTGCATTGGCAGGTAAAATAAACAATGTAGGTCTTATAGAGGTCCCTATGGGTACAACATTGAGAGAAGTTATCTTTGATATTGGTGGTGGTATAAAAGGTGGAAAGAAGTTTAAGGCAGTTCAAACAGGAGGTCCTTCTGGTGGTTGTCTTACAGAAAAACACTTAGATACACCAATTGATTTTGATACACTAACTGCTGCTGGAAGTATGATGGGTTCTGGTGGTATGATAGTTATGGATGAGGACAACTGTATGGTATCTGTTGCCCGTTTCTATTTAGACTTTATTGTAGAAGAATCTTGTGGCAAATGTACCCCTTGTCGTATAGGGAACAAGCGTATGTACGAGATATTAGACAAGATAACTCGCGGAGATGGTGTAGAGGAAGATCTTAAAAAACTTAAAACCCTTGCAGGTGTAATAAAAGATACAGCACTTTGCGGTTTAGGTCAAACCTCACCTAACCCTGTATTATCTACATTATCAAATTTCTATGACGAATATTTAGAACATGTTGTAGATAAAAAATGTAGAGCAAAAGAGTGTAAGGCAATGCTAACTTATACAATCAACCCTTCTACTTGTGTTGGTTGTCATTTGTGTGCAGTTAATTGTCCTGCAAACGCAATAGAGGGTACTCCAAGAAAACCACATACTATAGTCTTTACAAAATGTATCAAGTGTGGTATGTGTATAAGTCGTTGTAAGTTTAAAGCAATTTCGGTAAGTTAATTTGCAAATAAAATGGAACAAAAGAATATAACATTAACTATAGATAAACATCAAGTTACCGTTCCCGATGGGACTTCTATTCTTGATGCAGCAAAGAGTATCGGAATTGTAATTCCTACACTTTGTCACATGAATCTAAAAGGTACTTGTGCAGACAACCACCCTGCATCTTGTAGAGTTTGTGTAGTTGAGGTAGCTGGTAGAAGAAACCTCGCTCCTGCTTGTTGTACAAAATGTACAGAAGGGATGGAAGTTAAGACAAGTTCTATTCGAGTAATAAGAGCTCGTAAAACAGTTATAGAGCTAATGCTTTCAGACCACCCTAATGAGTGTTTGACTTGCCCTAAATCTGGTAATTGTGAGCTTCAACAAATAACTCAGCATCTATCTATAAATGAGACACCTTTTGCAGGTGAGTTCTCTTTAAGGAAGAAAGAAATGACAGCCTCTATCGTGAGAAACATGGATAAATGTATCTTCTGTAGAAGGTGTGAGACTATGTGTAATGTTTACCAATCTGTGGGTGCATTAGCTGCAGTAAGACGAGGTTTCAACACTACAATAGCACCAACTTTTGATAAGGATCTAAAAGAGACAGATTGTACTTATTGTGGGCAATGTGTTGCTGTATGTCCTGTAGGTGCTCTAACAGAGAGAACATATACAGAGCAACTAATAGATGATTTGGAAGATCCAAATAAGGTTGTTATTGTGCATACTGCTCCAGCGGTAAGAGTAGCTTTAGGTGAGGAATTTGGAGAAAAACCTGGTAAGATTGTTACAGGCAAATTAGTATCTGCTTTAAAAGATATAGGATTCGACTATGTGTTTGATACAGATTTCTCGGCAGATGTAACAATTATGGAAGAGGGTAGTGAGTTATTAGACCGTTTAACTAAATTCTTAGACGGAGATAAGACCGTCTCTATACCACTTATGACCTCTTGTTGTCCTGCATGGGTTAATTTCTATGAACACAACTTCCCAGATTTATTAAGTATTCCATCTACAGCTCGTTCTCCTCAACAAATGTTTGGAACAATAGCTAAAAATTATTGGGCAGAGAAAATGAATATACCAAGAGAGAAATTGGTGGTTGTTTCTGTAATGCCTTGTGTTGCAAAGAAATTTGAATGTCAAAGACCAGAGTTTACGAAAGAAGGTAATCCAGATGTTGATTACTCTATAACAACTCGTGAACTCGCTACTTTAATTCGTAGGTCAAATATAAACTTTGACGCACTTCCAAATGGAGAATTTGATAATCCTCTTGGAGAGAGTACAGGTGCTGCTGCGATATTTGGTTCTACAGGTGGAGTGTTAGAGGCAGCTTTAAGAACTGCTTATGAAATTTATACAAAGAAATCTCTTCCAAAGATAGATTTTGAAGAGGTTAGAGGTATGGATAGTGTAAGGAGTGCTACAATAGATTTAAATGGTTTCCAATTAAAGGTAGCTGTTGTCTATGGTCTTGGTAATGCTCGTAAAATTATGGAGCAGATAAGAGCAGGTAAGTGTGACTACCATGTTATAGAGGTTATGGCTTGCCCTGGTGGGTGT
>CAMNNS010000023.1 GCA_946545765.1 uncultured Bacteroidales bacterium
AGGGGGGGAACTCATTAGATGCACTATGCAAAGTAGATTCTATTTTTTTTGATAAAACAGGAACACTAACAAAAGGTTATTCTGGAGATGGGGAGGGAAAATTATATTTGAAAGAGGAGATAAAAGAAGATTCCAAGGTTGCTATAGAAAAGCTAAAGCAGTTGGGTATAAAGAATTTAACAATATTAAGTGGTGATAAAAAAGAGAAGGTAGAAACGGTGGCAAAAAGACTTGGGATAGAAAAATTTTACTATAGTTTAATGCCCCAAGAAAAGATAGATATATATATGGCTCAAAAGGGGAAAAATTCTTATTCTTCTTTTGTTGGAGATGGAATAAATGATGCTCCTCTTTTAAAAATTTCTGATGTAGGAATTGCTATGGGGGCTCTTGGTACAGACCTGGCTATAGAGAGTGCAGATGTAGTTATTCAAACAGATCAACCGAGTAAAGTGGCAGATTCTCTTATGATAGCTAAGAAAACACAGTACATTGCAAAACAGAATATTACTTTATCCCTTTTTTTTAAGTTTGTTGTACTTTTGTTGGGATTATGTGGATATGCCCCATTATGGTTAGCTGTCTTTGCAGATTCAGGTGTTGCGTTGCTTGCAGTTTTCAATTCTTTAAGGGTTAGGGGGAAATATAACTATTAGTAGGTATTGTTTTAAAAAACATAAATTCTCAAATTTGCTTAATTTTAAAAACGGACTTTGGAAGCAGAATTAAAAAATAAAGAGTTTGATGAGGAGACAAAAATACTAAACAAGTTGTCTCACAGAGATATAAAAGCAACCTCTACAAGAGTGTTAGTCTTAAAGACTATGATAAGGGCGGGTTGTGCCTTATCTATTGGAGATTTGGAAGAGGCATTGGAGACAGTAGATAAATCAACAATCTTTAGAACATTAACTCTATTCCATGAACATAGACTTGTACATTGCATAGATGATGGAAGTGGCTCTTTAAAATATGCTGTGTGTCAAGATGATTGCGATTGTTCTTTAGAAAAAGAACATGTTCATTTCTATTGTGAGAGATGTCATAAAACTTATTGTTTTGAGGGGTTGTCTATCCCACGAATAATACTTCCCAAAAATTTTAAAACAAATGAGGCAAATTTTGTTTTTAAGGGGGTATGTAAAAATTGTTCAGAGAGATAAAAGGTAAAAAATATGTATTTGTCAGATTTAAAGACAGGAGAAAAAGGGGTAATCGTAAAGGTGCAAGGGCATGGTGGCTTTAGAAAAAGAATAGTGGAGATGGGCTTTATAAAGGGCAAAGTAGTAGAAGTATTGCACGCAGCCCCTTTACAAGACCCAATAGAGTATATGATTCTTGGATACCATGTATCGCTGAGGAAAACAGAGGCCTCTAAAATAGAGATAATGACTATAGAAGAGGCGGAACATCTTGCTGCTGAGCATAATCCGCAGGTTGGTAATTTCTCTGATAGATGCCCCGGTTGTGGAGAGTATAATTGTAAATTTAGAGGTGAACTTAAATTTGTTAGCCCAGAAGAAGATGCACTTTTAAGGGGGGCAAGGGAGAAAGGAAAGGATATTACGGTTGCACTTGTCGGGAATCCAAATTGTGGCAAAACTTCTCTTTTTAATGTGGCAAGTGGAAGTCATCAAAGGGTAGGGAACTATAGTGGTGTTACTGTAGATGCTGTAAAGGGTTCTATGTATTATAAAGGGTATCATTTTACTTTAATAGATCTTCCCGGAACATATTCTATATCTGCCTATACTCCAGAAGAGAAATATGTTTTAGATACTATTGTTCATAAAAATCCCGATATAATTCTCAATGTTGTAGATTCTTCTAATTTAGAGAGAAACTTATTTCTTACAACTCAGCTCATCGATATGAACCTAAGAATGGTTATTGCTTTAAATATGTATGATGAGTTTGTGCAGAAAGGGGATATACTTAATTATAAAGATTTAGAGGAGTTGTTGGGTATTCCGATGGTTCCAACTGTATCTGTAAAAAGAAAAGGAATATCTCAATTATTTGATACAATTATAGAGGTTTATGAAGAGGGAGATCTTATCGGGACAACTTTTGATACAGATAGTATAGTAGGAGAGAAAAGAGAAAAATCTGAGATAAAAAGGGTGTTGAAACATATCCATATTAACCACGGAAATTTAGTGGAAAAATCTATAGAGAGAGTACGTGAGGAGTTGTATAAAAACCCAAATGTTACAGATGAATTTACTCCACGATTTATTGCAATAAGATTGTTGCAAAAAGATGTTCAGATGGAGAAATATATTTCTAAGTTTCCGAATAAGGAGTTGATATTACAGATTAGAAACGAGGAAGTTGCAAAAATAGAAAAAGAATTTTCCGATACTCCAGAAAATGTAATAATGGATGCAAAATATGGCTTTATAGATGGGGCATTAAAAGAGACATTAAAAAGAGGGGACCCCAAAAAAGCTGTAACAACAACAGAGAAGATAGATAATATTGTTACAAGTAAAATTTGGGGGTTTCCACTATTCTTATTTGCCTTATTCATAATTTTTGAGACGACATTCACACTTGGTCAGTATCCTATGGATTGGATAGAGTCTGTGTTTAGTTGGCTTGGAGATATTGTTACAAGGAGAATGGAAAATGGTTGGCTTAAAAGTTTACTAAATGATTGCATAATAAATGGTGTTGGTGGTGTTTTGGTCTTTTTGCCTAATATTCTTATACTCTTCTTTTTTATCTCTTTATTAGAGAGTACCGGATATATGGCAAGGGCAGCATTTATTATGGATAAAGTTATGCATAGAGTAGGGTTGCATGGTCGCTCTTTTATCCCTCTAATTATGGGTTTTGGTTGTAATGTTCCTGCTATTATGGCAACAAGAACTATAGAGAATAGGAATGCAAGAATGATTAC
This sequence comes from uncultured Bacteroidales bacterium, assembly GCA_946545765.1. Lineage (GTDB taxonomy): Bacteria > Bacteroidota > Bacteroidia > Bacteroidales > UBA932 > Egerieousia. The sequence goes on from CAMNNS010000023.1 coordinate 2,906, forward strand.
AATGTTGATAAACCCTCTAATATCATGTAATGCAAGACTCCCTATATATCTGCTACTTACAGGTATATTTTTTACGGGCTGGAAAGGAGGGTTAGTAATTTTTTCTATATATCTATGTGGAATTATATTGGCGGGTATTATGTCTAAAATTTTTAGTAAAACTCTTTTCACTCACGATGAAACCCCTTTTGTAATGGAGTTGCCACCTTATAGAATACCAACATGGAGATCTTTATTGAGAGATACTTGGGATAAAGGGAAACAATATTTACATAAAATAGCAACGATTATACTTATCGGGACGCTGATTATTTGGGTATTAAGTTATTTTCCAAATAACGGAGATTTAGAAAGTTCTTATTTAGCCGTAATAGGGAGATTTATTCAACCAGTTCTTGCCCCTCTTGGTTTTGATTGGAAGGTTAGTGTTGGCATTTTAAGTGGTGTTGCTGCAAAGGAAATAGTAGTCAGCACAATAGAGATGCTTGGTGCGGTTACTCAGATGACTCCAGCTATAGCTTTAAGTCTGATGGTATTTACCCTAATTTATTTTCCTTGTATAGCAACAATAGGGGCTATTAAGAGTGAAAGCGGAGGGTGGAAATGGGCTTTATTTACAGTTTGTTATACTTTAGTTCTGGCGTGGGTGGTAGCTTTTGTTGTATTTAAAGTTGCCTCTGCTATAGCTTGATAAATAAAGAGCTATTTATTTATATTTGTAGAATAAGAAAAAATATATATCTTTGCAATCCTACATGGGAGATTCGTCTAACGGTTAGGACACAGGATTCTCATTCCTGCAATAGGAGTTCGATTCTCCTATCTCCTACGAGTAAGCACCTATTAAGGTGCTTTTTTTGTTTATTGTCATCAGCTACAATTCCTTATCATCACCGAGTCGCTCACAGGCTGAGCGAGTGCCGACACTACGGGAGTCGTTACATGACCTACGGGCTGTGCCTTCACCTTATCGCTTCGCGTGGTAGTCTCCACCTCCTCCTGTTGCTACTTTTACCGCAAAAACAAAGGACAAGTTACCACAAAAACAAAGTGTAATACATCACAAATTCAAAGGATAAAATACCGCAAAAACACAGGATATGTTGCGAGATAAAAAAAAGAATTACTATTTTTGCACAAATTAAAATCAAGTTCTGATATGGATTATTTAAGAAGAATAGCAGACGAGGAACTATCCTTGAGATTAGAGGCTTTTGGTGCAGTGCAAATCAATGGACCAAAATGGTGTGGAAAGACTACAACAGCAGAAAGACAAGCAAAGAGTGTGGTTAAATTGCAGGATCCGGATAAGCGAGCAGGCTATTTAGCTACAATCAGGACAAAACCGTCTATACTTTTGAAAGGTGAAACACCAAGACTTATTGATGAATGGCAAGATGCTCCAATACTTTGGGATGCTGTAAGAACAACAGTTGACCAAAGGAAACTTAAAGGTCAGTTTATTCTTACCGGTTCTACCGTTATAAAGAAAAAGAACGAAAAGGATACACCAGAAGAGGAAAGAAGAATGCATACAGGAACCGGTAGAATTTCCACAATGACAATGTATCCAATGAGTCTGTATGAGTCAACAGAATCTTCAGGTGAGATATCTTTTCTTGAGCTGTTTGATAATAAAGATTTAGATATTGACGGCGTTACATCCAAACTTTCTATTGAAGAACTGATTATGGTGGCTTGTAGAGGTGGTTGGCCTGATTCCTTGAGTGTAACAAGTGATAAAGCCAAACTGCTTATAGCAAAAGACTATCTAAACAAGGTGTGTAATGAGGACATCTCTAGTATAGACGATGTACAACGTAACCCAGAGTTAGCTAGACTGATATTACGTTCTTATGCTCGAAATCTATGCACTTTGGCAAAGAAATCTGCAATGTTGGAAGATGTAAAAGCGGAAATAGAAACAACAGCGCAATCCACTTTCGATGAGTATGTTGATGCATTAAAGCGTTTATTCGTAATAGAAGATATTGAAGCCTGGTGTCCTGCTATTCGTTCTGCATCTGCAATAAGATCAAGTAAAAAAAGATGCTTTATAGATCCGTCTATTGCCGTTGCAGCTATGGGTGCATCTCCTAAAACTCTTGAATTGGACTTAAAGACATTTGGATTCGTATTTGAGTGTATGTGTATTCGCGACTTAAAGGTCTATTCTCAATCTATGGGAGGTAAAGTGTCTTATTACCATGATAGGTATGGACTTGAAACAGATATAGTTTTACATCTTGATGATCAGCGATATGCACTGATTGAATGTAAACTTGGCAGTAGAGACATTGATGAAGGTGCAACGCATTTGCTTGAGATGCAAGAATTAATTCGTGAGAAGAATGAAACAGAGAAACAAATGCCTCTTCGAGAACCAGACCTCCTCATTGTATTGACTGGTGGTGAAATTGCCTATACTCGCGAAGATGGTGTTAAGGTAATTCCTCTTGGCTGTCTTAAGGATTAAAGTAATTAGCCCATAAACATTCACTATCAGCTTGTAATAATCTAAATATAGCAAGGCAAGAATCATAATGCACACGGCATATCGTAAACCAATTTGATGGAGTTCGAGAAGCAGGCAGACAAGGCTGCTGCCAACAGCAAGGCGGCAACGGATAGGTAGCAATTCTTTCTCTCCTGAACAAGTAAATAGGATACGCTATGTATTGTTACATAGTCCTTATATTCCAGGTCCTAAGATAATGGAATAGATTTCTTAACACTTAAAAAAAAATAATAAAAAAGAGGTCACTAAGCAAAGTGACCTCTTTTTTATTATTAAAGATAAATTATTTAAAATATTCTCTTCAATTCCAATTGATCTGTCCCTGCCGTGAGAGTCATAATATTACCATCAACTACACCAGTCCAATTTATACCTTTAGCTGTTAAAGTAATATTATTCTTCTTGCAATCAAAACGACCATGAGCAACAGTTGTTTTTTTAGTCTTGTAAACATAAGTAACAGCTGCGAATACATTCTGATGTGCGAACACAATAGATACCTGATAATCAGGTGTTTTTACCTTCCATACTGTTTCAGGCAATACTTCTGTAGCTAAATCCTTCTCTTTAGAACAAGATAGGATAGTTAAACTTAAAACTGCCACAAAAGCAAGACATAACATTCTTGAAGCAATTTTTTTCATTTTTTTTTCTCCTTAAGGTTAAATTTAAAATAATTATAATTACAAAATTTTTGACAAAAATAATCTTTTTTTTTAAATCTCCAACTATAAGAGTATTATTTTAGTACAATTAAGGTTATTCCGCTTCCCCCAAAACGCACATCTTCATCAGAGAAACTTTCCACTTCTGGCACTGTTCTGAGCCATTTTCTAATCTCTTCTTTTAATATTCCACCCCCTTTGCCATGTAAAATACTTATATTTTTTGCCCCAACAAGCATTGCATCATCTATAAACTTGGAAACATTAGTCATAGCTTCTGAGACTCTTTGCCCCCTTATATCTATTTGTGTTTTAAAATGTAACTTTCTGTTATCAATAGTATCGCTTACATTAAGGGAACTCTTTTTTATCTGTTGTGGCAATCCCGATGTTTTTGAAATATCAGAAAACTCTTTGTTGGAAATAACCTCAATATCAGTGATTTTAATTTTGCTTTTTATCTCACCGATAGAGATTATTGCATATTTCTTATCTAAAGAAGAAACTTCGCCAAGGAGCTCACTATCTTTTACTTTCACTTTTGCCCCAACTTCAAGAGATAGTTTTTTCTCATTTTGGACTTTTTTATCGCGATAGCTATTCTCTTCAACTCTATTTTTACGCTCCGTTTGCCTTTGTTTTCGGGCAAGAAGTTGTTCCATCTTTTTCTCTATCTTTTTATCTTGCTGAGTGATAGTATCTTTTTCTATATTTTGAGAGAATAATTTAAGTTCTTCTCTAACTATTTTAGTCTTCTCTTTTTCTGCTTGTGCCTCTTTTATAGTTTTTATCGTTGCCTCAATTTGTTTGTTGGCATTATCTAAAATTTGCTTAGCCTCTTTCTTCGCCCCCTCGATGATCTCTTTTTTAGCTTGTTTTATTTTTGATAGTTCTTGGGTATATCTTTCTGTTACATCTTCTAAATTCTTGTCGGTGAACTTTATTCTATTAAGTTTTTCCTCAAGTTTTTTTCTATTTTTAGATATTTTGCGGAGTTGTTTCTCTAAATCTATAAAATTTTCTCCCGCCCTTTTTTCTGCCTTTTTTATAATGTTCTCATTAAGACCTATTTTGCGTGCTAAATCAAAAGCAAAGGAGTTTCCCGGTGTACCTATTTCTAATTTATAAAGAGGCTGAATATTTATGCTATCAAAAAGCATCGCCCCATTTATTACTCCATTAGAGTTTTCGGCATAAACCTTAATATTAGTGTAGTGAGTGGTGATAACTCCCCATGAACCTCTGCTTTCTAACTCCTCTAAAATAGTCTCAGCAATAGCTCCTCCTGCGGTAGGCTCTGTCCCACTACCAAACTCATCAATAAGAGCTAATGTATCTTTATCGGCCTTTTGTAGTAGCCTCTTCATATTTAGAAGATGTGAACTATATGTACTTAGATCATTTTCAAGAGATTGTTCATCACCAATATCTACAAATATTTGTTTTACAATGGGAAATTCAGAGACCTCAGAGCATGGGAGAAGTAGTCCCCACTGTAGCATATATTGCAGAATACCAACAGTTTTTAAACATGCAGATTTTCCCCCAGCATTTGGTCCTGAAATTATTAAGATATGTTTCTTTCTATTAAGCTCTAAATTAAGGGGAATTATAGGTTTATTCTCTTTGGCAAGTGCCCACTCTAAAATAGGGTGTCGCCCATCTTTTATTCTAAGTGTTTGATCTTTAGATAAAATAGGTTTTCCCCCTCTATAATTTCTCGCACATTCTGCCTTTGCTCTCACAAAATCTATTTCTCCAATGAACTTTGCACTTATTTGTAAATCTTGAAGATATGGTCGTAAATAATCTGTAAACTCTAAAAGAATTCTTGCTATCTCTCTTTGTTTGGCAAACTCTAACTCTCTTATTCTGTTATTCATCTCTACAACTTCAAGAGGTTCTATAAAGAAAGTTTTACCAGTAGCACTCTCCCCTTGCACTATACCCTTAATCTCTTTTTTATTATTAGCGGCAACAGGAATAAGCATTTTACCATCTCTTATAGAGATAGTTGCCTCTTCTTCTGCAATACCATCAGCTTTTGCTTTTTTAAGAATACTTTCTATTTTTCTCCCGATAGAATTTTGTGTATTCCTTAAATCTTTGGAAACTTTAGCCAAATCTTCTGAAGCACTCTCTTTTATATCTCCATTTTTATCTATGATTGTATCTATTTTTTGTTCGATATTCAGAAAATGTTTAATAGGCTTTGCCTCTTTTCTTAGGTAAGGATATTTGTCGGGGTCACAGCTATTTAAAAATGACAATATCTGCCGAACTTGGCGTAAAAAAATAGATAGAGTTTTGATATTTTCTAACGATATTGAGCTATAATCTATTTCAAGTTTTTTTAAAAAAGTGTTACAATCGGCAAAATTTTCTTGAGGAAATTTAGGCTCAAACATTGCGATAATTCTCAATTCGTCTGTTAGAGATAATCTTCTCTCAATCTCCATTTTATTTGTAGAAAAAGATTCTTCTTCTACCCGTTTTTTAGCAAAATCGGTAGAACATTTTTGCTTAACTTTCTCCCTTATTATATCAAAACTTATTTTATGCTCTATGTTTATCATTATAAGACAAATGGTTACTAAATAAAGGTTTTACCCTATTAGATGAGGTTTCCTCTTTTCAAAATATGTCAATTTTTTAAATCCGCACTCTGCCGCAATTGTAGCAAACTTTTCAAAATTCTCTCCGATTCTCTCTACCGAGTGTGCATCGGAGCCAAGTGTAATGAATTCTCCCCCAAGTTCCTTAAACCTTTTAAGAATGTTTGGATCTAACTCTTGTAAATGACCATTTTTATGTTTTGAATAGCTTTTAGTATTAATTTCTAAAGCTTTTCCATTTTCTGCCAGAAATTTAAGTATAGGGTCTAAATAATCTCCAAAATCTTTGTATTTCATATCTTTAACATCGTATGGAGAATACCTTGTAACATAATCAAAATGGCCAAGAATATCAAAATCTTTAAATGCAACAATATTCTGGTATATAACCTCTAAAGCTCTCCCAAAGGCAGATTTGTATCCTTTGTCTAAAAAATAACTCCCGACAAAAGGGTCTAAACCATCAATAAAATGTACAGAGCCTATAACAACATCAAAATTGTATTGATGAATAAAATCTAAAGAATCTTTTATGCAACAAAGTTGTAAGCCAACCTCTATTCCTTTATAAATTTTGATTTGATTCTGAGAGTTGTATGATTCTATTTTTAACCTATTTAGTTCTATCTCTCGTTGTTGTTCTGCTACATTAAAGTTGAACTTGCCATTACTCCTTGGTGCTTCAAGATCTAAATGATCTGTAAAAGCAATCCCCCCAATAGAGAGAGACTTTCCATTTGTTTTGTGGCTATAACCGAGGTTTATCTCATCTATTTTTTTAATAGCAGAATCTATATCCATTCTACTATCGGGAGAGAATTGAGAGTGTGTATGTTGGTCAATAAAAATCATAAGAACAAAGATAATAAAAAGATATAATCGTTTATAAACGGATAAACCGAGGATTATAACATTTGTAGTTGTTAGATTTGGAAGAAATGGTTTTATACACTAAAATTCTCAATGTTATAAGTAGTATCCTTAACTTGTTTTTTGTTAAGGAGTGCGTTATATGTAAAAGAGAACTAATTGATTGTGAGTCTCATTTTTGCATAGAGTGTTTACACAATATCCCTTTTACATACTCTTGGCATAGAGAATCTCAACGGTATCAAAGTCTATTTTTTTATAAAGGGAGATTTAAAGAACTCCTTTATTCAATTAAATATGGTGGGAATAAAAAATTAGCACTCTATTTGGGTAGCATACTTGGAGAAAAAATTGTTAAATATCTAACTCTAAATCAGGAGCTTCTAAAGAGAGTACATTTTCCAATATTTTATCTTGTCCCTGTCCCGATACATTGGAAAAAGAGGATAAAAAGGGGATATAACCAATCATATTATATAGCAAAGGGCTTTGCAAAATATATCAATGAGTTTGCTAATGGGCAGGATAATAGGGGGATAAAGGTGGAAATATTAGATGATATTCTAATTAGGATAAAGAACTCCAAATCTCAAACAAAGCTTTCCAAAAATGAGAGAGGGGGGAATATCATTGGTGCCTTTAAGTTAAATAGAAAATATAAAGACAATAATTCTATAAACTCTACTAAAGATTTAAAGTTTATAATTATAGATGATGTGTTTACAACTGGAGCAACAACCTCTGAGTGTTCTAAAGTTTTAAAGGAGAATTTTATATGCTCAATAATAGTATGTACTTTAGCTCTTGATAAATAAAGATATAAAAAAGGTGACAAATGATTTTTGCCACCTTTTTTATATCTGATGTTATGTTTCTAAAGATTAGAAAATAAGTCTTAGACCAAATAGCATTCCCCAAGTACTACCTGTTGAAGCGGTCTTAACCCAAGTGTTGTTATTTAAGAAGTTCTCAACGACATTATCTACGCTATTTGCAGTGGCAGAAGCGTTCAAACGATATACAGGTTGATTATTCTCAACTTTAACAAATGTAAGTGTGCGTAGATTATCGTAGCTTTGGCTACCCATATTCTTGTACGCTCCCCAATTTTTGTTAATAAGGTTACCAACATTAATAATATCCAAACTTGCTTGAAGAGTGTATCTTCTATTTGTTCCAAAGTTTGTGAAAATATCTTGCATAATCTTGAAATCCCATCTGTTGTGCCAAGGTGCAACATAACCAAATCTCTTTGCATATTGCCCTTTATTCTTCTTAAGATAAGAGTTAGACTCAACTAATTTCCAGAATGCATCAGCTTGGCGTTGTGCAGGGACTAATACAGAATGTTTAACGTTGTTAGCATCTGTAAAGGTGTAAGTTGCATCAGCAAATTTAATATCATTCTTATTCATAGGGATGTACATCATATCTGCTGAATAACCATCATTATTCATGTCATTAGAATATGTCCATGAAGCTCTACCTTGAGCACCACCAGTATAACTTAGTGCAACACTTGTAGCAAAATGTTTCAACCACTCAAACCTATATGAGATATTACCAACAACTCTATGAGGAATAGAGAAGTTAGAATAACTTAATTCAGGGTCATTTAAGAAGTATCTAACAGGGTTAGAACTCCATGCTGAAGCGGCTGTAGAACCAGGATTACTTGTTACATCTTTTGCAACAGTGAATGTGTAAGCAATACTACCAGAGAAACCTCTCGAAGCATTCTTTGTAAGTTGTGCTGTAAACGAGTTTTGGAATCCTTTGTTGGTATTAGTAAGCAACATAGCATTTGAAACTTCAGAATTTAATGTTCTTGCATTACGATTCCAGTAAGGTCTTCTGTCAGAACCGCTATAATATCCAGAAGCATATTGCATATTAATATCTTTTTGCATTACAGCGTTAATATCTTTTGTGAACAAGTCTTCTATTGTAAACACAAAACCATGAGGTAATTTAAAGTCAAATGCTAAATTAGATCTCCAAACTTGTGGCATTTTGAAATCTTTAGCAACCTCTGCAACTGCTGCACCACGAGGCAGTTTACCAGGAGTTGTAGGGAATAGAGTTGGATTATTTCTAATCTGTGCTCTAAAATCTGGATTAAATTTAATCCCAGCAGAAGCAAGATCGTTTAAGTTAGTAATCATTGTTTCTGGAGATTGAATCATACCAGAACCATTAGGCTGGTTTGTGTACCATACGAATGGTAAGAATCCAGAGAATAAACCAGTACCTCCTCTCATCTGGATAGAACGGTCACCTTTAATGTCCCAATTGAATCCAATTCTTGGAGATAATTGAACTTTTCTGTTAGGCCATTTACCACTTTGCATATGATAATCTTGGGTAGCAGGTGAACCTACTTTATAATGAGTAGGATAGTGATTGCTCCATTTGTTAAAACCTAAAGCGTCAACAGCAGGATTTGCATCCAAATCATTTAGGTAGAAAGGAAGCTCTGCCCTAACGCCATAAGTAACTTTAAGCTTATCATTAGGTTGCCACTCATCTTGTACATATAAAGCTGCCATACCAAAAGAAAGTTCTACCCCTGGAATCTTAGACTCATCATAGCCATATTGAACAGCAAAAGCAGTAGGGGTTGCACCAGCATAGAAGGCTTCCATACCATCTGCATACGTAATCTGTGTTGCAGGGTCTATAGTATTATTGTAGTTATATCTATAGTAAGATGTTCCCTCTCTAACATAGCAGTTCTTAAAGTATAGTCTATCAAATGATGCACCGATAGTAAAGTTGTGGTTATTAACTCTAATTTCAAAGTTATCTTTTATAGAAAGGGTGTTGTTCTTAACATCGTTACCATATGTAAATAACTCATAACCAAAAGACATATATTGGTCACCACCTTTATAGATATCAACAAATGGGAAAACTTCAGAAGGAGAAGTTCTCTTGTCCTCTATCATAGTGTAAGAAACAAGTAAATTATTAGAGAATTTACCCCAGTTAGAGTTTAACTCACCAGTAATACTTCTTACAGTGTTTTCAAATCCATACCATGAGTTAGCAAATGCTACAGATTGAACAGAGCTACGCCCAGAACCTCTTGGAGAAGGGGCACTTGTAGCGTTAGTTAATTGGTCATATTTACCAATAACCTCGTTATATCTGATAGTAAATTTGTGATTCTTATTGATATTCCAATCTAATCTTGCTAAGATTTTATGGTTCTTAACCTCAAAATTAGGGAAGTTTTGATATGCACCTGCTTCATAATTGTAGGTATTAAGAAGGAAATCGTGCATTCTTTGTAGATCTGCAACTGTAGTACGAGAAATTTTACTTGCTACATCACCTTGACCATCAGTACTTGGTTCAAATGCTCCAGATGGAGTTGTAGATTTCTCATACTCACCACTTAAGAAGAAGAATAATTTATTCTTAATAATAGGTCCACCAAGTGTAGCACCATAAGTTGCATACTCTGCATCATTAGCTCCTGTTACTTTTCTATCTCCAACCTTGTTTCCTGTAAATGATTTAGGTCTTAGATAAGTATAGATACTTCCTGTAAAGTTGTTAGTACCACTTTTTGTTACAGCGTTAATAGAAGCACCAGTAAATTGACTCTGTTTAATATCAAATGGTGCAAGATTAACAGTAACCTCTTCAATAGCGTCTAAAGCAATAGGTTGAGCTTTACCACCTGGAAGAATTTGTGAAGTAGAAAGACCAAAATTGTTATTGAAAGCAGCACCGTCTATAGTAACAGTGTTCATTCTGTTATCTCTACCACCAAATGAGGTCCCGTTTGCTTGAGGAGTAAGTGCAGTAAAATCTGTTATACCTCTGCTAATTGTAGGTAATCTTTGTAATTGATCTCTACTAATGTTAGTAGAAGTACCACTTTTATCCGAATTAAGAATAGGATTTCTACTATCTGCGACCACACTAATTGCCTTTAGCGATAGAGCCTCCTCTGTCATTACAACATTAAAAACAAAGTTTTCACCAAGTTTTAATATCGCACCACCCTGTTTTACAGTACCAAACCCAAGTAGAGATACCTCTAATTCGTAAGGTCCACCAACCCTCATATTAGGGATACGATAAAGACCAGAGTTATCTGTAACTGAGTAATACTGAGTTCCTGATGGAGTGTGAGTTGCAACAACGGTAGCACCTGCAACAGGCTCTCCATTCTGTTCTGTTACTTTACCACTCATAGAAGATGTTGTGACTTGTGCGAAAGTCGCTGTAACCACAAACATAGCAATGAGTGTCAAAGCGAAATGTTTAAAAGTTCTTTTCATAAAAATTATAATAGGTTTAATAAAAAATCATAATGCCAAATACAAAAATAACAAAAACTCTATGATAGACAAATAATATTTTAGTAATTGATAAAGTTTTTGTTAACATTTTGTTTGTTTAAAAGTAAATGTTATTTTTGCACAAAATTAGTTTAAGGTGGAAAGATTTGACTGCTTGCAACCACAATAAAAAATGCTAAAACGATTCTATATAAATTTCTATATTTAAATCATTTAAGCACCTTAAGTAGTCAATCTTCACTAAATGTTTTAATTAAATATTTGGTATGGCATATTTATTTACTTCAGAGTCTGTTTCAGAGGGGCATCCCGATAAGGTTGCCGATCAGATATCAGATGCTATTTTAGATGAATTTTTAAGAAAAGATCCTTTTAGTAAGGTGGCTTGTGAAACTTTTGTTACTACTGGTTTAGTTGTAGTAGGTGGTGAGGTTCGCTCAGAGGCATTTGTTGATATTCAGCAAGTGGCTCGCGATGTAATCAATAAAATAGGATACACAAAGAGCGAATATATGTTTGATGGTAATTCGTGTGGTATTTTATCTGCTGTTCACGAACAATCAGATGATATAAATAGAGGCGTGGATAAAAAAGATGCAGAGAATCAAGGTGCTGGAGATCAAGGGATAATGTTTGGGTATGCATGTAAAGAGACAGATAATTATATGCCCCTCCCGATATGGTTATCCCATAAATTGTTATTAGCCTTGGCAGATATTAGAAAAAATACCAAGCTAATGCCTTACTTGCGTCCCGATGCTAAATCTCAATTCACTATAGAGTATTCAGATGATCGCAAGCCTTTAAGGGTTCACACAGTGGTTCTTTCTACTCAGCACGATGAATTTGACTCAGATAGCGCAATGCTTAAAAAAATAAGAGACGATGTCCAAAACATTTTATTACCACGTTTACTAAAGGGTTTACCTCCAAGAATTAAATCTTTATTTGATAAAGATTATAAACTATATGTTAATCCTACAGGGAAATTTGTTATAGGTGGTCCTCATGGAGATACAGGACTTACAGGTAGAAAGATAATTGTAGATACTTATGGTGGTAGAGGAGCCCATGGTGGTGGTGCTTTAAGTGGAAAAGATCCAAGTAAGGTTGATAGGTCTGCAGCTTATGCTGCCCGTTATATCGCAAAGAATTTGGTAGCGGCAGGGGTTGCAGATGAAGTTCAGATACAAATTTCGTATGCTATAGGGGTAGCACGCCCTGTTAGTATTTATGTTAATACTTTTGGTACTTCTAAGGTTAAAACTAAGAGTGGTAAAATCCTTACAGATGGAGAGATTGCTAAAATTGTAGATAAAATATTTGATCTCCGTCCCGCTAAGATAATTGAGAAGTTTGGTCTTAAAAATCCTATTTACCTCCCTTGTGCAGCTTATGGGCAAATGGGGAGAGAGCCTTATACCCAAGAAGTTACTTTTATTAAAGATGGTAAGAAAAGTAAGAAAAAAGTTCAATTTTTTGGTTGGGAACTTCTTGATAGTGTCTCACTTATTAAGAAAAGTTTTTCTATAGAGAAATAATAAAGGGGTGCCGATTTGGTACCCCTTTTCTCTTTTCCTTGATTGTTTATTTACGTAAATTAAGTTCCTTAACAATCTTTCTGTATCTCTCAATATCAATCTCCTTTAGATAATCAAGGAAACTTCTTCTCTTACCAACAAGCATAAGAAGTGCACGCTGTGTAGCATGGTCTTTCTTATTTTTCTTCATATGCTCTGTAAGATGAGCGATACGGTAGGAAAATAAAGCAATCTGACTCTCTGCAGAACCTGTGTCTTTATTAGACTTTCCGTACTTGCCAAAGATCTCTTGCTTTTTGTCAGAATTTAAATACTCTGCCATAGCTTTAAGACTTTAATTATTAATGTTTTATAAAAGTACTACTTTTTAGTTTATCCTATCCAGAAGCATTTAACTAAAAGAAAGACAACCAAAAAAGCGAGCAAATATAATGAAATTTTCCAAACTAAGCCCCATTTATCCCCTTTTTTGTAACGGGTGTAGGCATAACCCACAGTTACTATTAGGTTTAGTGCTGCTAAAATAGCAAATAGAGGCCAACTAATTACCCCTTTAATAACAAGTATAGATATTGCAGCAAGAAATAGAGTGGTAAAGATTTTCATCTTAATATCAAATCTCTGTATCTCTTTTTTGTTAGTTGAATCTTCCATAATACTTATTTAATTAAATGAATTAGAACGAAAATGTCATAGAAAAACATCAAAACCGCAAAGAACAAAGAGAACATGCAACTTCTTTTCATCTTTGGAGTCTGGGAATCTTTAAGGTCATATATTGCACAGTAGATTGTCCAGCAACATATAAGTAAAGATACAATTGTTAAGGCTTTAATTTGAAAATGAAATCCAAAGAAACCTATAATGTAGGCAATAATTGTATATTCAGAAGCGGTTAAAAATTTTCTTAGATCTGTTATTTTCATAGGATTAGTCTATTTGTTTTGATTACCCCAAAGGTTCTTCAACACTTTTGGGGTAACTATCTTTTTGAATGCTTTTTTACACCTTTTTAGCTTTTCGTCGTTTTCTATTTTGAAAAATATCAACAATAATAATTATTATCGTAATGATAAGTGCCAAATAGAGACATTTGTATACTGAGGTACCCTTTTCTGAAAGAATATAGGTAGCCAGTCCACCTACAATAAATGCAACAATGTAAAGAAGCACTCTTTTTTTTGTATTTACCATAGTTGTGTGTTTCATAATATGAGATTATTTATTAGTTCCACGAATATACTAATAAATCACATAAATTAAAGTATAATAAAATTATCTCTACAAAGTTTAATTAGTAAATTGAGCAATATTATTTATAAATTTGAGAAAATATTTTCTGCTTGATGGAAAAAAGGAAGGTGCAATATAATAACGGTTTAGGTGAGGTTACTTTTGTAAAAAATCCATTAAATAAAAGTATTAAAATTACTATCGAGAATAATGGAAATGTGAGGGTATCTCTCCCGATATATTATAGTTGGAGTAGTGCAGCCGAATTTCTCTTCTCTGTTCAAGAAAAAATTATAGTACAGAGGAA
>CAMNNS010000024.1 GCA_946545765.1 uncultured Bacteroidales bacterium
TTGCCAACTTTAAAGAGGGGTTAAGCGTTCTTGAATATTTTATCTCTACTCACGGAGCTCGTAAAGGTTTAGCAGATACCGCTCTTAAAACAGCAGACGCAGGTTATCTGACAAGAAGACTTGTAGATGTTTCTCACGATGTGATTGTTACAGAAGAGGATTGTGGTACTTTGAGAGGACTCGTTGCAACAGAGATTAAAAATAAAGATGAAGTTGTTGAAACCTTATATGACAGAATTTTAGGTAGAACAACTGTTCACGATATTTTCAATCCTATAGATGGTACACTTTTAATTGCTGCAGGTGAGGAGATTACAGAAGAGATTGCTGCTAAAATAGAAGAACTACCTATTGAGGCAGTAGAGATTCGTTCTGTATTGACATGTGAAAGCAAGAAAGGTGTTTGTGCTAAATGTTATGGTAGAAATCTTGCAAGAAATAAGATGGTTGAAAAGGGCGAGGTTGTAGGTGTTATTGCAGCACAATCTATCGGTGAGCCAGGAACACAGCTTACACTTCGTACATTCCACGTGGGAGGTACAGCTTCTGCCTCTGTTGCAGAGAACGAAATTGTCTCTAAATATGATGGAAAACTTCTATTTGAAGAGTTAAGAACTTTAGATAAAAAAGAGGGTAAGAATACTAAAACTATCGTGATGGGTCGTGCTACAGAGCTTAAAATTGTAAATAGCGATAGTGGTATGACTATGAGTGAATACCGTATCCCATATGGTTCTACACTATATTTCAAAAATGGAGATACAGTTAAGAAAGGGGATAGAATTTGTGAATGGGACGCTTATAATGCCCTCACACTCGCCGATGTAGATGGTAAAATTGCTTACGAATCATTGATAGAAAACGAGACCTTTAAATCTGAAACTATTGATGAATTCTCTGAACATTCAGACTTAGTTGTTATTGAATCTAAAGATAAAAATAAGAACCCTGCTATTAAGATTATTTCTGCAGATGGCACTGAATTAAAGAGTTACAACCTCCCTGTTGGTGCGCATATTATGGTTAAGAATAAACAAAGTGTTAAAGCCGGAGATATTCTTGTTAAAATTCCAAGAGCAGCAACATCAAAAGCAGGAGATATTACAGGAGGTCTTCCTCGTGTAACAGAATTGTTTGAGGCTCGTAACCCTTCTAATCCAGCAATAGTTGCAGAGATAAATGGTGATGTTGAGATGGGTAAAATTAAGAGGGGTAACAGAGAGATTATTATTAAGTCTAAAACCGGTGAGCAAAAAACCTATTTGGTTCCGTTAACCAAACAGATTCTTGTTCAAGAAAATGATTATGTTAGAGCTGGAGATCCACTTTCAGACGGAGCTATTGCACCAAGCGATATCCTTGCGATATTAGGTCCTACTAAAGTGCAAGAATATATTGTAAATGAAGTTCAAGCAGTTTACAGAATGCAAGGTGTTAAAATTAACGACAAACATTTTGAGGTTATAGTAAGACAAATGATGCGTAAAGTTCAAGTTGTTGACCCGGGAGATACACGCTTCTTACCAGAGCAACTTGTTGATCGTCAGGAGTTCTTTAGACAAAATGATGAACTATGGGATAAGAAAGTTGTTGTAGATGCTGGAGATTCTAAAAATCTTAAACCTGGTCAGATTGTAACAATCAGAGAATTAAAAGAGGAAAATTCTTCTCTTAAACGCCAGGCACTAAAGATTGTAGAGGCAAGAAATCCAATTCCAGCAACCGCAGATCAGATATTACAAGGTATCACAAGGGCTGCCCTTAAAACTAATAGTTTTATGAGTGCCGCTTCGTTCCAAGAGACAACAAAAGTACTCTCAGATGCCGCAATTCACGGTAAGACAGACTACTTAGAAGGTCTAAAAGAGAATGTAATTTGTGGTCACCATATCCCTGCAGGTACAGGACTAAGAGATTATGATAAACTTGTTGTAACCTCTGCTGCGGAGTACAATAAGCTAATGAAAGCTCAACAACAACTTATACAAGAAGAAATTACTGAAGAAATTTAACCAATACCATTATGAAAAGAATATTATTTCTAATGGCAGCCGCATTTGTACTATTTGCATGCCAAAATAAAAAGGAGGGTTATAAAATAACTCTTAATTTTGAGGACAGCACCGCATTTGAAGGGTGTAAACTTGTACTCTCTGATAGAGATACAACTATCAATGATACAGTTTCTGTTCTTAACAACAAAGCAGAATTCGTTGGAGTTACAGACGATGTTAAGAGGGTAATAATTAAAGCTATAGATAAGAAGTTTTCTAAATCTTTATTCTTAGAAAACGCACAATATACTATAACTGTTTTCTCAGAAAACAATAGTATTATATTAGGCGGTGGGGAACTTCAAAAGGTTACAGATTCATTAAGTAATGCAGTAAATGAATTTGCCAAAACCTTTGCTAACGTAGAAGATATGGATCAGTTATATGAGCTATATGACAAAGCAGAAACTCAAGAGCAAAAAGATTCTATCAGAAATATCTTTCGTAGTATTAGCGAAAAGAGGGAGGAGATTTACAATAACTATCTCAATGAGAACCCTAAATCTCTATATGCTCTATACAATGCTGCAAGCCAAGCTCCTTTTACAGCTACCGACAGTTTACAAAAACTATACGATAGATTTGTAAATATACCTGAATTTTCTAATAAAGCTTACTTAAAGAGAATTAAAGAGAATTTAGATAAGAAATTAGCTCTTGCACCGGGGCAACAAGCTCCTGATTTTACACTAAATGACCCAGATGGCAACCCTATCAAATTATCCGATTTTTATGTAAAAAACAAAATTACAATGATCGATTTTTGGGCTTCATGGTGTGGACCTTGCAGAGCATTCAACCCAACTCTTACTAAACTTTATGCTAAATATAAAAATAAAGGTTTTGGGATACTTGGAGTATCGTTAGATAGAGACCATGATAGCTGGATAAAAGGGATAAAAGATGACAAACTTGAATGGACACATGTTTCTGACCTAAAATACTGGGATTCAGAGGCAGGGAGAATGTACAACATATCATCTATCCCACAAAGTTACTTTGTTGATCAAACAGGTAAAATTGTTCTTCAATCACCGAGTCACGAAGAGATAGAGAAATTCCTTGAAGAGAATTTTAAATAAATTGATCTAATCCCAAAGTTGGACAGATTAAAATTTTAAAAGAAAAGAGTTCAGTATTATACTGAACTCTTTTCTTTTAATCTCAACTCTATATAATACCATTGCTTTTGAGTGTAGATTGGTGTTGCATAACACTTTGGCTCATCTCAAAACTTATAAATACGCCTCTATAAATTGCAAATTATCAATAGATTCTATATCAACTTGTTGTAAAGAAGCAGGCAGGAACAATAGATCCTCTTTAGAGATTTTTTCTGAATAACATTGTTTTTCTAAAGAATAAGAAATTTTCCCTTCACCTTTTGTAACATAAATAATAAAAAAGGAATCTTGTTGTGATAGGTCTAAATGGTAAAAATTTTCTTTGCCACATTTTGCCCTACATATCTTATCCAAATTTATGAAATTTACTTTAAAGTACTGAGAATTAAGCAAATTAACCTTTGCAACATAGCCCTCAAAAACATTTTTCTGAACCATTTTCAGATTAAAGTCAACACTCTCTAAGGCTTTATCAATATCTAATTTCCTTTTATTACCCCGACTATCAACCCTATCATAATCATATAACCTATAAGTAGTCTGTGATGGCTGCTGAATCTCAAGTAGGGTAATCCCCTCACCTATAGAATGTACCAAACCGGCAGGGGTAAAAAAATAATCCCCACTTTTTGTATCAAAAGATTTGAGTAATTCTGTTATATTATTTTTATCGCGATTAGGCTCTTGAAACGACTCTGTAAATTTCTTATTATCTACTCCATCATTAAATCCACCAATGATCTTTGCATTATCCTTTGTTTCAAGGATATACCACATCTCATTCTTTCCTTTAGCCTCCTCCCCAAATTGAGTAGAAATTTTTTGTGCTTTCTCATCTGAAGGGTGGACCTGAACAGAGAGTTGTTGATTTGTTTTAATTACTTTTACAAGAAGTGGAAATTCCTCTCTATGCCTCGCATAAATCTTTTTCCCAACAATTGTCTCTTTGTATTTTTGAATAAGTTCTGATAATGTAACACAACCATTATAAGGAGTTACAAGGGTAGATTCTCTCCCTTTTACACAAGAGAGAATCCACTCCTCGACTCCCCAAATAGCCTCTACATCTATTTTATTAAATCTAAAAGGTTGCATATTGTATTATCAGAAATATCTACAAATCAAGCTTTTAAAATAGATTAATAGCAACAGTTACACCCGCCATTACTATAGAGACCATGCTCATCAATTTTATCAGAATATTTAGAGAAGGACCGCTTGTATCTTTAAACGGATCTCCTACTGTATCCCCTACCACAGTTGCTTTATGTGCATAAGAGCCTTTACCACCGATATTTCCCTCTTCTACAAACTTCTTTGCATTATCCCATGCACCACCAGAATTTGCCATAAAAACTGCAAGGACAAAGCCACTTGATAATCCACCTGCCAAAAGCCCTAAAACTCCTGCTACACCTAAAACTAACCCCACAATAATAGGGGCAGCAATAGCTAATAAAGATGAACCAAGCATCTCTCTTTGAGCACTTCTTGTAGAGATTTCTACACATCTTGCATAATCTGGAATAGAGGTTCCATCTAAAATACCTTTGTTTGTATTGAATTGTCTTCTAACCTCTTCTACCATTTTTTGTGCAGCTCTTCCAACCGCTCCCATTGTCAAACCGCAGAATAAAAATGCCAACATTGCACCAATAAAAATACCAACAAGTACTTTTGGATTCATTAAATCTACTCCATACCACTCCATAAAATCGCTTATAGAAGCAGATTTTATCTCTGCTACAGAGAGGGTTATCTTATCTGTAATATTTGCCAAGCCGTTAGAAGCACTCTCTGCAATTCTAATTAAAGCAATTTTAATCTCCTCTATATAAGAGGCTAATAAAGCTAAGGCTGTAAGTGCCGCTGAACCAATTGCAAAACCTTTACCTGTAGCAGCTGTTGTGTTTCCAAGTGCATCCAGTATATCTGTTCTATTTCTTACCTCTTCGCCAAGTTCACTCATTTGTGCGTTTCCACCTGCATTATCGGCAATAGGACCATAAGCGTCTGTTGCTAAAGTAATTCCAAGAGTAGATAACATACCAACTGCTGCTATGCCAATACCATATAATCCCAATCTTAAAGAGTTATCAGATGCAAAGTTTGTAATATCAAATTCAATTGCACACAAATAAGATAAAATAATAGCAACCCCTATTGTGAGTACAGGTATTGCTGTAGAAATCATACCGGTACCAATACCCGATATGATAACAGTGGCTGGTCCGGTCTCTGCACTTTTTGCAATTTTTTGCGTAGGTTTAAAAGAATGAGAAGTATAATACTCTGTAACTTTGCCTATTATAATACCAGCGAGTAAACCAACTACAACAGAGAAAGATATACCAAGCCAATTCTTAATACCTAAAAAATACAGAATTAAGAAAGAACATATCGCGATAAAGAAAGCGGCAAAATTTACCCCTACACTCAAAGATTTCAAGAGTTGGTTCATACCCGCATTTTCTTTTGTTTTAACAAGATAAATTCCTATAACAGAAAGGAATACACCAACGGCAGCTATTAACATAGGGGCAAAAACACCTTTTAATTGCATACTCTCACCAAAGGAGATAAAAGCACTTGCTCCGAGGGCTGCAGTTGCAAGGATACTACCACAATAAGATTCATAGAGGTCTGCCCCCATACCTGCAACATCACCGACATTATCACCAACATTATCTGCTATAGTTGCAGGATTTCTTGGATCATCTTCAGGTACACCTGCTTCTACTTTTCCAACTAAATCTGCTCCGACATCTGCTGCTTTGGTATATATTCCACCACCAACCCTTGCAAATAGAGCTTGTGTAGAGGCTCCCATTCCAAAAGTTAGCATTGTAGTGGTTATAGTTATAAGGTCATTCTCATAAATTGGATGCAAAATTAAAAACCAAACTGATATATCAAGAAGGCCTAAACCTACTACTGTTAAGCCCATTACGGCACCACTTCTAAAGGCTACTTTAAGACCTGAATTAAGAGATTTCTGAGCCGCATTGGCACAACGGGCAGAGGCATAAGTTGCCGTTTTCATCCCGATAAATCCTGCCAACAAACTAAATAATCCACCTGTTACAAAAGCAAATGGAACCCAAGGGTTTTGTATGTTAAACACATACGCAAGAATAGTAAAAATTGCCACCAAAACTAAAAAAACAATACCTACTACTTTGTATTGTTGTTTTAAATAAGCCATAGCTCCCTCTCTTACATACTTAGCAATCTCTTTCATTCGTGGGGTACCTTCATCCTGTGCAAGCATCTGTCTGTAAAATAGAAACGCAAAAAATAAAGCAACTACAGATGCCAATGGAACCAAATAAAAAATAAGAATTTCTTTCATAGTTTTTATATAATAAATAAGCTTATAACAAGTAAAAGTCTCTTTAATTTAAACCTTATGAATAGAATAAATTTAGGGTGCAAAAATAAATATTTTTATTTAAGTTGTTTATCTAACAATAAGAATTTTTGCGTAACAAAAGGGGTTAATTCTCCACTACTTAGAAGATTTGTACTTTTTAGTTTATTCAAAATAGAATTGGCTATCTTCTTTAAATTTGTAGTAGAAGAACCCGTTGTAGATATTATATTGTAATCTTTACTCAAATTTGGGTTTATAAATTCTCTGTTGAGACCCAATAATTCTTTCGTTCTTCTTGCAATTGCAGGGGCAGGATTATAAATCTTTAATCTGTTATTTGATACTTTATTTATTATATCTGAGAGGAACGGATAATGGGTACATCCAAGAACTATATTGTCTGCCCCCTGCTCTATCATTGGGAGTACATATTTCTTTATAAGATTCTCTGCCTCTGAACTTTCTAAAAGATCATTTTCTACTATTTCTACCAAACCTTCACCAACCGTTTCAATTACCTTAACATCTCTTTTCTTAGCATATTCATTAGATGTGTTAATGTATAAATTCCCTTTAAATGTCCCCTCTGTAGCTAATACACCAATAACTCCACTTTTACTATTAAAAGCAGCAGGTTTTACAGCAGGCTCCATACCAACAAAAGGGATAGAAAATTTTTCTCTTAGAGTTTGTATTGCAGCTGCTGTTGCGGTATTACATGCAACTACTATAATTTCTGCCCCTTGTTTAATTAAAAAGTTAGACAACTCTATGCATCTTTGCTCTACAAAAGATTTTTCTTTTGGGCCATAAGGGCAGTAGGCAGCATCTGATATATAATAATATCTCTCTGTTGGTAAAATAGTTATCAACTCCTTCCAAACAGATAATCCGCCAACCCCAGAATCAAAAATTCCAATCATTATTTTTGATTATTATTAAATATAGATTTGCAAAACAAAAGTACACTTTTTACATAAATAATTTATTAAATACTAAACTATTTATTTTTGATAACTACATGAGATCTCATAAGTAACTCATATTCTATTATTTTTTATCGGTAAATAAATTTAGGTCATTTATCTCTCCGCTTAACTAATTGTAAAGTTTGGAATAAATTCGGAAACTAATCTTAAACTGATTGGAGATAGCTAAAACCCTTGAAATCAATAGTTAGTATTTAAAATAAACACAAAAGAGCAAAAAAATCTCATGAATGTTGATATGAATATGTTTTTTTTTACTAACTTGCATCATAATTAAGGTAAATTGCATCTACTCTACAGGTAGATTATTATAGTAAAACTTAAACATAATATAAATAACTACACTACTAAAATTTAACTTAAAATTTAACCAATGAAACGAATCACATTTGTTTTGGCGTTACTTCTTTGTGTTGTACAATTTGCTACAGCACAACCTATTAGAGTAACCGGTACAGTTACAGATGACACAAACCTCCCATTACCAGAGGCATCTGTATTAGTTAAAGGGACAAACACTCGAACTTACACCAACCTTGATGGTCAATTTGCTATCAATGCTGGTAGAGATGCTGTCCTTGTTATTTCTTATCAAGGGTTTAAAACTGTAGAGATTCCTATTAACGGTCGTACAGTTATCCCAACTATTCAATTAGAACTTGATGCTAATACCATCTCTGAACAAATTGTTATTGGTTATGGTACAGCAAGAAAGAAAGGTGCAATTACAGGTTCTGTTAGTACAGTTAGTGCAAAAACTATCAAAGATAGACCTGTAATAAATGTTGGTGATGCCCTTCAAGGTCAAATAGCGGGTGTTCAAGTCTATACTTCTTCTGGAGACCCCTCTGCATCAGTATCTATGCGTATTAGAGGTGTATCATCTATTACTGCCTCTACAGCTCCATTGTTTGTGCTTGATGGTACCCCTACAAGTACAAACATCTTAACTAATATTAATCCTAATGATATAGAAAACATTGTTATACTAAAGGATGCCGCTTCTACTGCAATTTATGGTTCACGTGCTGCTAATGGCGTCGTTTATATAACTACAAAGAAGGGTACACAATCAAAACCTACAGTTAAAGTCTCTGCTAACTATGGTATATCTAACATAGCGAGAAATCCTATGAGAGTTATGACTTCTCAAGAGTGGTATGCAATGCAGGAGATTTATGACCCTTCACTTATCACTGATGCGAAATGGCAAGCTGAGAAAGAGTTCCGTTTAAAAAACAATATTGGAACAAATTGGAAAAAATGGATTCTTAACCAAAATGCTCCAACTGTTGGGGCAGATTTATCTATTTCTGGTAGAGGTGATAAAGTAGATTATTATTTCTCATTTAGTGCCAACAGACAAGAGGGTATTGAGCAAAATACTTCAGCCAACAGATACTCTACAAGACTTAATCTTAATGCACAAGCTACAGATTGGTTAAAAATTGGTGTTAATGTTGGTCTTGTTTTCCAAAGAAGACGTATTGCAAACTACAACACTACAGGTAATTCTTGGTATAACCCTTTAAATATTGCCAATTGGTCTCTCCCTTGGGCTTCTGTGTATGAGATTCTTAGAGACCCTCAAACAGGAGAGTTTTTGGGCTATGGAGAAGAGTTAAAATATTTAGGTGATCTTGGTCTTTATAATCAAAAATATCTAAATCACTATCGCCCAAATAAAGATAACACTGTAAGAATAAACAGTAATGTATATGAGCAAATTACCCCACTCAAAGGGTTGACAATAAGATTTGCACAAGGTCTTGAAGGGTACGATAATAAATTCCATGCCCTAATGTTTAGAACGTTAGATTCTAAAGCTTTTACTCAAAACCGTTCTATTCACTCTTTTTCAAGATTTTTCAGAATGACTACCTCAAATACAATTGAGTATAAATTTAATATCGCAGATAAACATAATATTATTTTGTTAGGTGGTCAAGAGTCTATTATTAATGAATCGAGTGGTTTTGACGCTGGTAAACAAGGTGGGAAAAACCCAAATATATGGGGTCTTCAATATCAACCTACAGAATATGAAGGCTATCCTTCAGAAAGTTTCTCAAAATATGTTTATAACTCTCTATTTGGTAGAGTATCTTATGATTATGCAGAAAAATACTATTTAGATGCCTCTATACGTAGAGATGGTTCCTCTCTATTTGGCTTTAACAATAGATATGCAAATTTCTGGTCTGTTGGTGGTATGTGGGATATTAAAAAGGAGAATTTCTTAAAAGATGTAAATTGGATAAATAGACTACAGTTAAATTCATCTTACGGGACAGTTGGTAATTCAGGAATTAGTAACTATTTACCATTCTCAAGAATAGCTTCTACAACTTCCGGGTACGAAGGTATTACCCCAACAGGATTATCTTCTGCTGGTAATCCAAATCTCACATGGGAGACCATAGAAACCTTTAATATAGGTTTTGATGGTAGATTCTTTAACTTTTTAGATGCTAAAGTTGAATTCTATAATAAAATGACAGAAGATATGTTACTTAATGTACCTTTCTCTTATACAACAGGTTATGGCTCTGGTACTAATAATGTTGGTAATATGAGAAACAGAGGTATTGAGGGAACATTTAAATTTGATTTTATCCAAAAGAAAGATCTATTTTTATCTGCTACTTTAAACATTGGATATAACAAAGATAGACTTGTAAAACTATTTGATGGCAGAGATTATTTTGAACTCGGTAATACCGGTTTAAGATATAAGGTAGGGCACTCTATAGGTGAATTTTATTCTGTTAGATTTGCTGGTATAGACCCTGCGAACGGTAGAGAACTATGGTATGATTTAGATGGCAATATTACTGGAGATTACTCAGAAGATTATAAAGTTTATATTGGAAAATCTCAATATGCTCCATGGTCGGGTGGTTTGATGTTAGACTTTATCTATAAGAACTTTGCTCTTCAAGCACAATTCTCGGGTGTGTTTGGCAAATATATGACCAATAATGACAGCTACTTTACTACTAACATTACCGTCGCTACAAATCAGATAAACATGGCAGCAGATGTCCTTTATAAAACTTGGACTACTCCTGGTCAAATAGCTAAATATGCTCATCCAAAATATGTTCAAGGAGCTTTCTTAGATGATAGGCATATCCAAAACGCTTCGTTCGTTAGGCTAAAAGGTGTTACACTCTCTTATTCTCTTGGTTCAAAAGCTTTAAAACCTCTTAAAGGGGTATTAACTGGAGGAAGAATATTTGTTACAGGGCGTAACCTTTTAACTTTTACAAAATATACAGGATGGGACCCAGAGAATATGACCAATGTATCTCTTGGTACCTACCCTAACTCTAAAGAGATTTCGGTAGGTTTAGAATTAACTTTTTAATTAGAAAAAATTATGAAAAAGATATTTATTATAATACTTACAATTCTTGTGGTGGCATCTTGTAGTTTGGACCAAAAGCCAAAAAATGCCTTAGATAGAGATAATGCTATAGAAAGTGCAGAAGATGCCCACGCCTTTGCTGCAAGAATGCACTTGGGAATAAGAAGCATCTCTGCAGGTAGTTCTGTCTATTTTCAAGAGATTGCAACAGAATTATTCCAACCTTCAAATACTTACGGCAATCGTAATGGTGGTACATTTAGATGGCAATGGCAAGCAGACTTTAGTTTGGCAGAATCTATTTGGTCAAATGCATATCACTATATAAATCATGCACTGTTTTTTATAGAAAAGACACAAGCACTTGATTTTGCTAATTTTACTGAACAAGAGAAAAAGGATATAAATTATGATATGGGGCTTGCCTATTTTACACAAGCTTATATGGGGTATAAACTTCTTAAATACTTCTGCAATGATTACAGCCCTAATGCTGCTAATGTTGCTGGTATTCCCCTCGTTTATGAATTTAATCCTCTACCGGCAGATCAAACTACCTATCCAGGAAGAGATAACTTGCAAAATAGTTATGACTGGGTATTGGAGAACCTTGATCGATCAAGAGGTTATCTTGCAAATTTTGCTGGAAAAGAGGGTTCTTCTTTCCTTACAGTAGATGTTGTAGATGCTCTTTGGGCAAGGATTGCCCTTGATATGGGAGATTATGCCACAGCTGCAAATAAGGCTACTTCTCTTATTGATGGTGGCAAATATCCACTTCTTACAACTACAGCGGCTATGAAGGAACTTTGGACAAATGACTCTGGAAAAGAGTGTATTATGCAGATGTATGCAGATCTTGCTGCACAATCTATCCCTAATTCAAATGACCCTGGATACCACTCAAAACAATCTAATGGTGAATACCAACCAGATTGGATTTTAGCAGCTGGCGTTGCAGATTTATATTCAAGTTCAGATATAAGAACTATTTGGTTTGATAAAAACATAGAAATTACGCAAGGAGATTATAAGGGAAAAGCAACATTGTTCAATAAATTCCCAGGTAATCTGACACTCCAATCATCAAAAGAACAATCAAACCATCTCCAGAAAGTTAAACCATTTAGAATTGCGGAGCAATATTTAATTGCTGCAGAGGCTTATGCTATGCAAGGTGGTAGTTTTGAGACTGAGGCAAATAAATATTATAACCTACTAATGAAAAGTAGAGTTAGCAATTGGCAAGATGCTTCCTTATCAGGCAATGAATTAATAAAGGCTATTAGGGATGAGAGGCTAAAAGAGCTTATAGGTGAAGGATTCCGTTTCTTTGATTTAAGAAGATGGGGAGAGGGGATGAAAAGAACTTATCAAATGCAAGATCCAAAACTTATAGCAACTGGTGGTGCAGATGGTACAGCATTAACACTTACTATAGATGCTAATAATTATAGATGGTTGCTCCCTATTCCAAGGTATGAAATAGATGCTAATCCACAGATTAGAGAACAACAAAATCCTGGTTATTAATAATTTAATTATAAATATTAAGACAATGAAAATAATTAATAAAATATTTAAATTGGGTATCGCTATATTTTGTATGAGTGTAACTCTATTATCATGCGATTCAAAATACCCAATCTACACTCCAACTAACGATGATGTTTCATGGAGTGATGAATCAAAAAATTTACTTTTAAGCTTAGGAGATAATATAAATATTACCTTACAAAGAGGAGTAGCAACATCTCCACTATCTTTAGAATTAAATTTAATAGATACTAATAACTTAGTTACTTTAAAAAATTCAACTATAGATTTTGCAGTAGATGAATATTCTAAAGAAATAGAGCTTGATGTTAACTACGCTAACTTTTTACCTGCCAAAGATTAT
This sequence comes from uncultured Bacteroidales bacterium, assembly GCA_946545765.1. GTDB lineage: Bacteria > Bacteroidota > Bacteroidia > Bacteroidales > UBA932 > Egerieousia. The sequence continues at coordinate 12,811 of CAMNNS010000024.1, forward strand.
TCTTTCTCTATTGCTTTTAATAACCAATATAAAGGACCAGCAGGCTATGATACTATTAATGTAGTTGCTAAATTAAAACCAGAATATGAGGAATATTTGAAAATAATACCTACACATTACTTTGGACGTTTTGATCCAAACGATAGTAAGAAAAATGTTAGGGTTGAGGGTTATATTATTCCTTCTCTTGCAAATGATACCTGCACAATATATAAAGCTAAAGGGACAGATAACTACTATAAAATGGAATTTTACAAAGATGTAGAACTTGAATTTTGGTTAGAAGGCGGAAGGTTTAAAACTGATAAATTTACTGGGTATAATGATAAACTTAAGTTTGCGTTTGATACTAATGGAGAAATTGATTTTAACATAGTAACTACTGCTCCTAATGAGGGAACATATACTTTTAATCTTCTATCAAAAAACAATGCTTTTGGATTTTTCATTCCGAACTGGAGTATTGAGACCGCAACAGCTTATAATTATATAAACAGAAACAATATTCAAGCTGATGATGTATTTGTTGCATACGCATGGGTGGGACTGAATGGTAGCTGGCTAGGTGGAGGTATTACTATGTGGATACATTATAAAGTTTTGCCTTTAGAATAATCAAGTTAATAAAAGAAATAGTTTATGCGAAAAATAGAGATCGACAAATTTAGTCGGTCTCTATTTTCTTAACTTTAACGGGGCTCTGAAAGTAAAATAGTGTAGAGTCTTTTATTCTAATTTATTTTTTAAAAATAAACTAAAAATTATTTATATTTGCATTTAGTAACCCGTTAATTGGGTTAATTGTAATTATAAATAAGTACCAGCCAACAATTTAACGTATATAATTATTAATCAAATACAATAATATACCTTATGAGAAAAAATTATTTTAATTATTTATCGAGAATCGTTTTTCTCTTGATTGTTTTTTCTTTATTGATGGGTTGCGGTGGTAAAAACAAAGAGAAACCAAACACCTCGATAACCGCATCTGCAACAACTACAACAATAACCAATGCAGGAGGAGATATTACTATTGTTGTAAATGCTAATGCCGCATGGACTGCTACAGCTAATAATGGGGCAAAAGTTTCTCCTTCAAGTGGAAAAAGTGGTACTACCAATGTCGTTGTTTCTATCCCCGCAAATACAAGTAGTGGTGATAAAACCTACACAATTACTTTTACTGCAGGTACAACAAAGACTAATACAACTATAACACAAACATCTGGTACAACCGCTCAGATTAAGCTTTCCTCTGATAAATTGGATATACCTTATGAAGTATCAGAAGTTTCATTTGAAATCACATGTAGCGGAGATTGGGAAATCAATAAAAATAATTTACCTGAGTGGATTGTTGGCTTTGATAAAGATAAAGGTAAAGGAGATGCAACGGTTACTATTAAAACTAACGAGAACAATGAAAAACAAAATAAAACCTATGTTCTTACTGTTAAATCTGGTAGAAATAGTGCTTCTATACTTTTACAGAAAGCAAGTGCACCAAATCGTGCCCCTTCTAAACCAACAAATCTTGCCCCTAAAGGTTCTAATGCTGAGATTATACCACTATACACTTGGACAGCTTCTACTGATGCAGATGAGGATGAGATAAAATATACAGTAAAGTATTCTAAAGATAATCAAACTTGGAAATCTATACCCGATACAAAAAATACAGAGGCCCTCTCTCGAGAAACCTTAGAACCTAATACAACATACTATTACAAGGTAGTTGCAAATGACGGATATGAAGGGGGAGTAACAGAGAGTGATGTTGCTTCATTTACTACAGGTACAACCAAATCTTACTATGCAGATTGTGAATATAAAGTCTATCAAACAGCATCTTCAGGAGCTCCCAATCCTGTTGTATTAATCTTTACGGGAGATGGTTATACCCCTGAGTTATACAAATATGGAGGGCAATTTGATACAGAAGTAGATAGTCATATCGAGGCTCTGTTTGATGTAGAACCTTATAAAACATATAGAAACTATTTTACTATATATAAAATTGCAGCCTATTCAAACGAGACTGGTATGAGTGTTAAAAATCCAGCGAAAACAGTTGATACAAGATTTAAGTGTATATGGGAAGGAGGGAATTCTACTGGCATTAGTTGCGATTTTAATAGTGTAATTGAAGTTGTACAAAATATACCAGTCATTAACAGCAATTCAGAAGAAGAACTACTTACAACACTCTCTTGGTCTCCTGTAAGTATTGTTATAAATGAAGACCAATACGCTGGAACATGTACAATGTATAAATTTGGCCAGGATAAAGGTTGGGGTTTTGGTATCGTATCTATAGCAAATACACCGGCAAGGTCAAGTAACTATGATAATACGCGTACTCAAGTACACGAGTTTGGAGGACACGGCTTTGGATTATTGGCAGATGAATATGTTTATTACGATCAACTAATACCAGATGCTAATAAACAAAATAGAGAAAGGTGGAAGGGATATAGTGTAATAGGGGCATACGGAAATGTTACATTTATCAATGACCCTGCTAAATGTGAATGGGCTCAATTCATAGGACATAATGATTATACAGAGGCAAATATCGGGTTGTATGCTGGAGCCCTCACGTATAGTTCAGGCGTTTGGCGTTCAGAAGAAAGCAGTTGTATGATAAATAATATACTTCACTTTAATACTCAAAGTAGATGGCAAATATACAGAAGGATTATGATTACTGCATATAGAGATGAAAATAGACCTAATATAGTTGAATTTGTAGATAATGATAAAGTAAAAGTAAATCCATTCAAGAGTAAATCACCAATAAAACTACCTCGCCCACATACTCCACCTATTATGTATGATAATGGTAGATTAGTTAAATAAGCTACAAAGTTTAATACGATAAAAATAGCTCGGGGTTTTCCCCGAGCTATTTTTATCGTAAAAGTTTAAAAACTTAAACTACTTTGTTATTAGATAATACCTTGCTCTAACATTGCAGTAGCCACCTTCATAAATCCTGCTATATTAGCACCTTTTACATAGTCTATATGACCATCTTTTTGAGTACCATATTTAACGCATTGTTCATGAATACTCTCCATTATAAAATGAAGTTTGTCATCTACCTCTTTTGCAGACCAACTAATATGACTTGCGTTTTGAGTCATTTCAAGACCAGAGGTTGCTACACCACCAGCATTCACCGCTTTACCAGGAGCAAATAAGATTCCATTATTTTGGAAGAAGTGAATAGCACCTGGTTGGCATCCCATATTAGATACCTCACAGCAACACCAACATCCGTTAGCTTTTAACTCTTTAGCATCATCTTCAGAAAGCTCATTTTGGAATGCACAAGGGAGAGCTATATCACAAGCAATACTCCAAGCTTTCTTACCTGCAGTAAATTTAGCTTTTCCAGGGAATTTTGTAGCCATATCCTCAACTTTGTTACGGTTAGAAGCACGCATATCAAGCATATAGTCTATCATCTCTGAAGTAATACCATCTGGAATTTCACAAACTCCATCAGGACCAGAG
>CAMNNS010000025.1 GCA_946545765.1 uncultured Bacteroidales bacterium
AATTTTATTGGGAAAAATGTAGAAAAATCTTTTTCTTCTTTAGGATGATTTTCTTATACTTGCACCGTTAATTTAGGTTGCAGATAGTGCTTTTTTCTCTTTCCTGCAGACTAAACAACATATAACAAACAAATTTATCGATATGAAAAAGAAATTACTATTTATTATCCTCTCATTTGTGGTATTATCTTTATCTTGTAGCAAAGAAGACATAAATGAGGAAAGTATAGAGATTAAGAGCTCTCCTATTACGTTTAGATGTTATGCAGAAGATGTTTCTGACAAGAGTAAAACTGTGATAACAGGTTCTGATTATAAGAGTATTAATTGGCTTCCTGGTGATGAGATAAATGTTTTCTACAAAGGTGCTTCATACAAATTTACATCCGCAAACACGGTAGAGTCAAAAGATGTAAATTTCACAGGTAGTATAAGTGGCACTATTACAGATATTAAGGAATTGGATTCTCCTGTTTATGCTCTTTATCCGTATAATGAAAATGCTACCATTAGTGGGAATAAGATAAGTACGACCCTTCCTAATGTTCAGAGAGCCAAGGAGGGTAGTTTTGATAATAAGTTGTTCATAAGTGTAGGTGTAATGGCAACCCAAGATCCTGATTATGGTATAATTAAGTTTAGGAACGTTTGTTCGGGTTTGTACTTTACAGTAACAAATTCAGGAATAGTGTCAGTAGAGTTAAAGAGTAATAACAATACGGCTTTGGCGGGTGATGTAACCGTAACGATAGATGATAATGGTGATATTGTTGGTGCTCCCGTAGTGCAAAATGGTGAAAGTGTTATTATAGTAAATGCTCCGGATGCGAGTGGTTTTAAGCCAAATACCCGCTACTATATAGTTACCCTTCCTGGTTCTCAGTCGGGTGGTATAACTATGACAGCCAAAACAGCTACAGGTTATTACGCACGTGGTGCAAGCAAGAGTGTTACCTTTGTTCGTTCGAGGATGAATAAAGCCATTGATTTTGACAAAGGTTTAAGCAAGACAGAGTATAATAATATTGAAGATTTATCTACGAAAGATATACATGGTACAACCATTCAACGAACAACTGCTAATTGTTATATAGTTAAAAAGGCGGGTGTTTATAAAATCCCTATGGTTTATGGTAATGCTATTAAAAATGGTGCAGATAATCAGGGTGCATACAAATCAACTGCTACGAGTTTGGGTATCCTACAAAATTTTGTAGATCATACTCGTAGTGGCATAACTCAGCCTTGGGTATCAAAATCACATAGTATAACCAAAGCTGAACTTGTGTGGCAGGACGCTCCAAATATGTTGGCACCTAATATGATAAGTATAACTGGTACTTCTGGTGTTAAAGAAGAGAAATATCTCATTTTTGAGGTACAGAACTTTGTTAAAGGTAATGCGGTGATAGCTGTTTATGACAGCAATAACGAGATAGCTTGGAGTTGGCATATATGGTGTTATGATGGAGATCTTACAGCTATACCTGTAATAGGCATTAATAATAAGACTTATGATTTCTTGCCTGTAAATCTTGGATGGGAGGGTGTTAGTAATACTTTCTACCAGTGGGGGAGAAAAGATCCTATGCTTCCAGGTATTCCTATAGATGGTGGTAAACAACAAAATAAAACTTGGTATGATAAAAATAATGTGGCGAGTACTTTTTTGTCTACGATGTATGTGTATTACACCAGTAACCCAACAATGCCAGCAGTTGGAGAAGAATTTATAAAACATTCCATCTTGAATCCACGCAAATGGCTCACACATGTTAACGAGAATACTGCCATGGACGGAGCTTATACCAACCTATGGTCCATTAATGCTGTTGCCAGTACCACACCACCGAGTGGTCACAAAGTTATTAAAACCGTTTACGACCCTTCTCCTGTAGGATATTGTTTGCCTGATGCAGGTATTTGGAAATGTTTTTCTACAGGTGTAGAAGATCCTCAACAAACTGGTTTTCACTATCAAAATGGGTATACTGATTTTGAAAATGGTATCCGTTATGCGTTTATTTATACCGATCTTCAGAAAACTTCTACTATAAAATTTCCTCTTATAGATAACCGTATGATTTCACATCGAGAAAATGGTTATATAACAGGAGGATTTCATCCGAACTATAATATTAGTGCCGCTTATTGGACTGCTAATGGCAGAAATATTGGTACTTCTGGGACTAATTATGCTTATGGTTATGGTTTTACGTATGATGAGAATTATCAAGGTAAAATTCATAGTCATGCATGCCCAGGATTTACTTATCCTGGGAGTGCTCTCAGTGTACGTCCAGTACGGGAAGATTAACCTGTAGCAGCCATTTGTCTGTTGACACATAAGGTTATTTTATCCAGAAAAGAAGGGCTTTCCCTTCTTTTCTTTTATCCCTTTGTTGCCCTATTATAATCTCTTATAAAATTGCATTTACTTGTTGAACTTTTAGTATTGGAGTGAGAGTGAAATCATATACAATTGTAGAAATTAAAATTTATGTTTAATTTTGTTATTGGGATTTTGAAAAACAAAATAGTTTTGAGCCAATAAATAGTTAAGCTAAGGATGAGAATTGCGATATTAACATTATCTATTTATGCCAATTATGGTGGAATTCTCCAAGCTTATGCACTACAGAGAGTATTGCAACAGATGGGGCATGAGGTGGTGGTTATTCGTCATGATAATAAAATACCCTACCTGTTTTTTAGAGATCTGATTTGGTTTGGAGTTTATCTTATTAGGAGATTTATTCTGAGAAGAAATGTACAATATGTTTCACTTAAAAGATTGCTTAAAGATGCAAGTTTAAGGGAACAATATACGAAGCCCTTTATAGATAATAATATCAGTTTATTCAATGTTAGACATATAGAAAAGGATCTTCCAAAAATATTTGATGCTATTGTTGTGGGGAGCGATCAAGTTTGGAGACGTGGTTATTTTACAGATTCTTTTGGTAGTAGTATTGAACATGCTTTTTTAAAGTTTGCAGAAGGGTGGCAAATAAAAAGAATCGCTTATGCAGCATCTTTTGGTACAGACGAATGGGAATATTCAGAAGAAGAGACAAAAGAGTGTGCAAGACTTTTACAACTATTTAACAAAGTCAGTGTCAGAGAAGATAGTGCAGTTCTTTTATGTAAAGAAAAATTAGGGCGTTCCGATGTACAACATCTATTAGATCCAACCTTTTTACTCCCAAAGGAGGATTATATTAGTATTGTGAATAGGGCAAATGTTCCGAAAAGTAAGGGAACTTTAATGTGTTATATACTTGATAAGAATAGTGACAAAATTGCTATAGTTGATAAAATTGCAAAAGAACGCAACTTAGTACCTTTCTATACAAACTCTCAAATAGATAATGTAAATCTACCTAATTGTGAGCGTATTCAGCCCCCTCTTGAGCAATGGCTACGAGGCTTTATGGATGCAGAATTCGTAATAACAGATTCGTTCCATGCTTGTGTGTTCAGTATTATCTTTGGAAAACCATTTGTGGTAATAGGTAATAAAGAGAGAGGGATGGCAAGATTCAGCTCGTTATTAAAAATGTTTTCATTAGAAGACCATTTAATATCCTCTATAGATGACTATGAGGCAGACTCTACGTATGAGGTGCCTTCTTCTTCTATAGAAATTCTTAGAGATAAGATAGAAATTTCAAGATCTTTTTTAAAGAATCTTTAAATGATGAATCTCCCTAAAATATCAATCATTATTCCAGTATATAATGCGGAGAAATATTTGAGTACTTGTTTAGACTCAGTGCTTGCTCAAACTTTTACTGATTGGGAGTGCATACTTGTGAACGATGGTAGCACAGATAATAGTGGGAAGATATGTGAAGAGTATGTTGTTAAAGATAAGCGTTTTAGGGTTGTCCACAAAGAGAACGGAGGGGTAAGTTCTGCAAGAAACCTTGGATTAGATAAAGTACAAGGAGAATGGGTATATTTCTCAGATTCAGATGATACATTAGATCTTAACGCACTTTCAATATTACACGCAAATATTCATCACAATACCATTTTAGTGATGGCGGGGATTAAAATATATTCTGAACAAGGTTGTTTGATAGAGTCTACCACAAGAAAAATAGAGAAAGTTATCACGATAGAAGAGGCGATAAAACAGATGTATGCTCCAACAGATTATTCTTATCAGGGATATTTAGTTACCAAACTTTTTAATATTAAACTTATTAAAGAGAAATCTTTAAAGTTTAACGAGAAAATTTTCTTTAATGAAGATAGGTTGTATATTGTCAAGTATCTTTGCAACGCACAAGGTGAAGTATCCTATACAACAACTTCTATATATAATTATCTATATCGTGAATCAGGGGCGATGATGTCTCTTAAAAAGGGATATAATAAAAAATTCTCGACAGACTTTGATGCTTATGTGCTAATGAAGAATGAGATATTCAGTTACACAAAAGATAAGAAGATACGGAGACTGTCAATGAAAGGGATAGTATCTTCTTGTATTCACAACCATGCCTTAATGGTAAAATTCCGTGATTATGATTCCAAAATACATCGTAACATGGTAAAACAATTGATTAAAACAGGAGCAATAAAACAATATATTGTAGAGGCATTTAGACAAAAGTTAAAACCTTTGTTATTGCTTTTGTTCCCTAAAATCGTAATAAAGTTTAAAAGATGAAATATGATTATCTTATAGTTGGTTCCGGACTGTTTGGAGCCACTTTTGCTTATAGAGCTAAGCAGACAGGTAAAAAATGTTTAGTGATTGACAAACGAAATCACACAGGGGGAAATGTATATTGTGAGAACATAGAGGGGATAAATGTTCATAAGTATGGTGCCCATATTTTTCATACATCAAATAAGGAAGTATGGGATTTTGTAAATTCAATAGTTCCGTTTAATCGTTATACAAATTCACCGGTAGCTAATTATAAAGGGAAGCTATATAATCTTCCTTTCAATATGAATACATTTTACCAGATGTGGGGGGTAACAACACCAGCACAAGCTATATCAAAAATAGAGGAGCAGAAGCAAGAAGCTCTTTTAGCCTTAAATGGTAGAGAACCTAAGAATTTAGAGGAACAGGCTTTGATATTGGTTGGTAAAGACATCTTTAATATACTTATAAAAGAATATACAGAAAAACAATGGGGTAGGAAGTGTACAGAATTACCTTCATTTATTATTAAGCGTCTTCCTGTCCGTTTGATTTTTGATAATAATTATTTTAATGATAGTTATCAAGGAATACCAATTGGTGGCTATAATAAATTGATTGATGGCTTATTAGAAGGAGTGGAATGTAAAACAAATATAGATTTCTTTAATTCCGAATTTAGAAGTTGGCATAATTATGCAGAGAGATTCGTTTATTGTGGTCAATTAGACGAGTATTTTGATAATAGATTGGGAAAATTGGATTGGCGAACCGTCTCTTTCAAGACAAGAATAGAGAATACTCCTAATTATCAAGGTAATGCAGTTATTAACTATACCTCTCACGATGTTCCTTATACACGAGTTATTGAGCATAAACATTTTGAAATGTTTGGACAAGCTGTTTATGATAATACAAAAAGCGTTATCAGTGAGGAGTATAGCACAGAATACAAATCGGGAATGGAACCATACTATCCTGTTAATGATGATAGAAACAATGAGTTAGCAGATAAGTATCGTCAATTAACAGCTCAGGAGAACAATGTGATTTTTGGTGGTCGTTTAGCGGAATACAAATATTATGATATGGCTCCAATTGTAGAGAAAGTGCTAAAAATGGAGATTGATTAGAAAATAGAAAGAATTTTTTATAATTTTGGGATGATTTGTTGTAATATCACGACTTTGAGTATAAAGAGTATATAAGAGCTTTAATTATGAAGTATTTGTTAAATTATTATAGAGGTTTTCCGGGAGCTACGAGATACAATGCCGAATCAAAAGCAAAACTTGATGTTATTCGCACTTTTGAGAAAGCAGGTTACTCTATGTATGATATTTATAAAAAACACATCAATATAAAATTTTTAAGAACCGCTACAGAACTTATTTTCTTGCAGTTCCAAATGTTAAGAGCAAAGAAACAGTTTAATAGCGATGATATTGTTTATATACAGTATCCCGGTTCGTGTATGCAAATTCAGATACTCTTAAAAGAGTTAAAAAGTAGAGGGGCAAAGGTTTGTATGTTGGTTCATGATATTAGCTCTTTTAGGTTTGGTAAAAAGGTAGATATAGAGGTTAAATGGCTTAATGTCGCCGATGAATTGTTGGTGCATACAGAGGCGATGAAAAATTTATTGACAGATTATGGAGTTAAAACCCCGATGAGGATAATGGAGTTGTTTGATTATTACACAGATGACCCTTTTAATGAGAAGAGCGAGATTTTAAAAAGAAAGAATATTGTCCTCTTTGCGGGCAACTTAGATAAGTCTATATTTTTAAGGACATTTGTTAATACTCCGACAAATTCTTTAAAATATAATTACTATGGAGTAGAACCATCTTTTCAAATGGGCGAAGGGCATTTCTACAAAGGTAAATTTGCCCCAGAAAATGTATCTGCTATTGAAGGAGGTTGGGGGTTAGTATGGGATGGAGATTCTATAACTACGTGTTCGGGTGTGTTGGGTGAATATTTGCGTTATAATGCTTCTCATAAAGCCTCATTATATCTTGCAGCAGGAATCCCTTTAATTGTTTGGAACAAATCGGGAATAGCACAATGGGTTAGAGAGAATAACCTTGGTATCGCTATAGGTTCTTTAGAAGAGATGGAGCAAGTTATAAATAATATTAGTGAAGCAGACTATCTCAAATTATTAGAATCTGCTCACCAGATGGGCGAAAAACTCCGTAAAGGCGAGATGCTCAGACGATTACTATAGGTTTTTTATTAGGCATATTATTCAAACATTTTATATCAGATAATGAATATATATATTGTTGCTGCGATAGTTTTAACTTTATTTTGTTTTTTTAGAGAAAAAAAGTGGCCATTATTTTTCTCTTTTATCTTTCTCTTTATAATAGTTGCTTTTCGAGATCTTAGTGTAGGTACTGATACCCAAAAATATGCTTTACTATTTGAGCAATATAGAGACTTGGGAGATGTCTCTACAAGTGCTAATGAGCCTTTTTATAAATTATTGCGTCATTTTGTAATTTTACAAGGGTGGAATTATGAGACTCTTCAATTTTTGTGTTCCCTTGTTGTATTGCTTCCACTCTTTTTCTATGTTGCAAAAGTAAGTAGAAATCCTCACTACTCTATATTGTGTTTCTTCTTCCTCTATTTTTTCTTCTATTCGATGAATATTACCCGCCAATATATGGCAATGCCGTTTGCCCTTTACTCTTTTTATTTTATTAGTAAAAAAGATTGGAAAAGATATGTTATCTGTGTGGTAGTAGCCTTTTTGCTCCATTATTCTTCTATATTATGTTTGATGGGACTTATATTCAATTTTTATAAACCTTCTCAAAAAACAATGATATTGGCGTTAGTAATCACCTTTGTTATAGGGCTAACTCCTTTTGGAGCTGCTATTGCGAGAAGTATGTCAACAGTGGGAGATTTTGGTTATGACTTTTATGTTGATGATTCAAATCAATTTTACAGAGAGTCTTTATTCTCTCTTACCCGTCTATTACTCGTAATTTATGCGATAGGTCTAATATATATGTTAGAAAATAAGAATAACATTTTAAGTATATTAGTTATAGGGATTTGTATCCTTAATCTATTCTCTTTTCAACCAATAATAGGAAGATTAGCACAGTATTTTACAATTATTCAAATTGTTATTATCCCAAATATAGCCTCGTTGGCAAAAAGAAAAGAGACAGTACCCGCGTTGGAAATTGCTTCTTTCGCCTATATTTTTGTAACTTGGTCATATTTGTTCAATAATAATATAGCAGACCCAATGCCTTGGAAATTCGGCACTTGGGAGATATTTGTATAGATAAATAACATTAAAATGAATAACCCTTTAGTTTCCGTTGTGCTCTCAACATATAATGATGAGCGATATATAGCAGAGACCATTAAAAGTGTTTTAGCACAAACTTATACCAACTTTGAGTTTATTATTTGGAATGATGGCTCAACAGATAGGACAGAAGAAATTATAAAATCTTTTGAAGACCCTCGTATAAGGTATTTTTACCATGAAAATGTAGGGCTTGGAAAAGCTTGTTATTTTGCTTGTTTAGAGGTAAAAGGGGAGTATATAGCCCGTATAGATGGTGATGATATTTGTATGCCTAATAGGTTGCAGCGTCAAGTAGAATTCTTAAATACCCATCCCGACCATGTAGTTGTCTCATCTTCTGTTATCTATATAGATGAGAATGGAGATACTTTAGGGAGAAGTTTTCCTTGGACATGGCACTCTTGCCATAAAAAGAGAAGAAGTATAGTGAACCCAGGAAGTATGTATAGAACAGCGGCTTATAGAAAAACATGTGGTTATGTTGGGGTGTGTTGTGGCGAAGATGTTGTCTTATGGTCTAAACTAATTAAGGTTGGAAAATTTTCTAATATAAAAGAACCTCTTTTAAAATATCGTCTCCTTTCAACATCTCTATCAAGAAACTTTGATTTGAATGGTCCTTATGCAAAGATGTTGAATATTATGTATAAAAAGATGGCAGATGATGAGGTTGTTAGCGAGGAAGATATAGCATTGCACAGAACTATATACAATAGAGCAAAGCAAAAAAGAGATAGTGTGAAATATGATTATACTCCCTCTATAGAGGAGCGTATGCAAAAGTTTCTCAAACCAATTTTAGGGGAAAATATATCTGTTAGCTTTATAATTTTTTTAAAAAATCTCTATGTTTTCTTCTATAAGTAAATCTCTAAAGTGATGATTCTCATAGACTCATTATATATTAACAATAGTGGTGGCTTGAGGCTTCTTGAATACTTGGTGAGCAGTTTACAAGAACATAAAATAGATTTTTATCTATTGGCAGACTCTCGTTGTCTTGGGAAGTTTGATCATTGTAAGTATGTTAAATATATGAAACCTTCTTTATTGAGAAGGAGAAAATTTTATAAAAAGAACAGAGATTATTCTTCTGTTTTGTGTTTTGGTAATATCCCTGCTCCAATAGGTATGGATTGCCCTGTTTATACATATTTTCATAATATTAACTTATTGACACTCAAAGAGGCGAGAAATTTAAAAGAAAAGGTGTTAATGTGGTTGAAGAGAGAGGTGTTTAGATTTTACAAAGGGAATACAGATTATTGGTTAGTGCAAACACAGGTGGTTAAAGATGAACTTTCTTACAACTTGAAAGAACCAGTAAAGAAGATTAAATTGCTCCCTTTTTTTGAATTACCATTAGAGTTAAAAGACCTTGCTTCATCTCAGCATGGGTCTGATTATGTGTTTGTCTCTAATTATACGGGGGCAAAAGGTCATGAGAAACTACTTGAAGCGTGGAGTTTATTACATGAAAAAGGGATAAATAGAAGGTTGCATTTAACAGTCCCTTTTGAGATAGATCATTTTATAGATAAAGTTGCTCAAGCACAAAAGAAAGGGGTAAATGTGATTAATCATGGTTTTGTCTCTTTTGAAAAGGTAATGGAACTATATAAATTATCACGAGCATTGGTCTTCCCCTCTCATAATGAGAGTTTAGGACTTGGCATTATTGAGGGTATTACTGCTGGGTGTGATGTTATAGGGTCGGATTTGCCATATATTTATGCTGTGTGTGAACCTTCTGAAGTTTTTAACCCTCACTCTGCAGAATCGATCGCTGAGGCAATTATAAGATATGAGAAGAATTCTGTTGCGTCAAAGTTGTGTGTAACAAATGGTATCGGTGATATGATAGCTCTTTTAAAAAAAGAGAATTAAATATATCTTGGGTAAATAAAATAATGTTTGATAAAGTTTTACGATAAATATTTAAATTTTAAAAAGATAAAAAGAAATGGCCATGAGTATATTTAAAGATAAAATTCTATTGATAACAGGTGGAACAGGTAGTTTTGGGAATGCAGTACTAAACCGTTTTTTAAAGACAGATATTAAGGAGATTCGTATTTTTTCTCGCGACGAGAAAAAGCAAGATGATATGCGACATGATTTCCAAACAAGGATGCAAGATGTGGCACATAAGATAAAATTTTATATTGGTGATGTCAGAAATAGATCTACTCTAAAGTATGCAATGCAAGGTGTTGATTATGTGTTCCATGCCGCTGCTTTAAAACAAGTTCCTTCTTGCGAATTTTTCCCGATGGAGGCGGTAAAAACAAATGTTATTGGGACAGATAATACATTAGATGCTGCTATTGATGCAAAAGTAAAGTGTGTTATTTGTCTCTCTACAGACAAAGCGGCTTATCCTATAAATGCTATGGGAATAACTAAAGCAATTGAGGAGAAAATAGCTGTTGCAAAATCTCGCCACTCGGGTCAAACAAAGATATGTTGTACCCGTTATGGGAATGTGATGTGTAGTCGTGGAAGTGTTATCCCTCTTTGGATAGATCAAATTCGTAAAGGAAATCCTATCACCTTAACAGAACCGAATATGACCCGTTTTATAATGTCTTTAGAAGAGGCAGTAGATTTAGTTTTATTTGCTTTTGAACATGGAGAAAATGGAGATATATTAGTACAGAAAGCACCTGCTTGCACAATACAGACTCAAGCAGAAGCTGTGTGTGAATTATTTGGCGGTAATAAGAAGGATATTAAAGTGATAGGGATACGCCATGGTGAGAAAATGTATGAGACACTTTTAACAAATGAGGAGTGTGCAAAGGCAGAAGATATGGGGAATTTTTATCGTGTGCCGGCAGATAACAGAACTTTAAACTATGATAAATATTTCAAAGAGGGTGATGTTAAGAGGGTATCTTTAACAGAGTTTAATTCTGATAATACAAAGAGGCTTAATCTCGAACAGACAAAGGAGAAGATCGCATCGCTTGAGTATATACAAAATGAACTTAAAGGGATTCCTAATATAGTCAAGTAGTTATTTTGAGAGCGAGAGTTTAAATAGTATAAATATGAATATATTAGTAACTGGTGCTAAGGGATTTGTAGGCAGAAACCTATGTGAGGCGTTAAAGAATATTAGAGATGGGAAAGATAAAACTCGCCCAAGTCTTCATATAGAAGAGGTGTTTGAGTACGATATAGATTCTGAAATTGAGCAACTTGAAGATTGGTGTAAAAGGGCAGATTTTGTCTTTAATTTGGCGGGGGTAAACAGACCTAAAGAGAGTTCAGAGTTTATGGATGGTAATTTTGGATTTGCCTCAATTCTTCTCGATACGCTAAAGAAATATAATAACAGATCTCCTGTGATGTTATCCTCTTCGCAACAAGCCTCTTTGTGTGGTAGATTTGGAAATAGTGAGTATGGGAGAAGTAAAAAAGCAGGAGAAGAGCTTTTTTTAAATTATGAAAAGGATTTTCTTAAAATTAATCAGAGTTCGGAGTATCTAAAAAAGACAGAAAATCAATCAAATATAGAGGGAAATTCCCCTCGGGTTTTAATCTATCGTTTCCCTAATCTTTTTGGTAAATGGTGCAGACCTAACTATAATTCTGCGGTGGCAACATTTTGTAATAATATTGCCAATGACCTCCCGATACAAGTTAATGATCCATCTGTTGAATTAGAATTACTTTATATAGATGATTTAGTTACAGAGATGTTAGATGCACTTGAAGGGAAGGAACATCGTTGTGAGTTTGATGGTTTGGAGGTAATCCCTTCTAATAACTATGAGAATAAGGGTACATATTGCTATTCGCCTATCACACATAAAGTTACATTGGGGAGAATTGTAGAGCTTCTTAATCTTTTTGCAAAGAATACCCCTTCTTCTAAAGGAGAAATCGCTAAAGCCCCTCTTTTACCCGAAATTCCTGATGGCTCTTTTGAAAAGAAATTGTATTCTACTTATCTATCATATCTTCCTAAAGAGAAGGTGGCTTTTCCTCTTAAAATGAATATAGATGACAGGGGTAGTTTTACAGAATTATTACAAACTCTTAACTCTGGTCAAGTGAGCATAAATATCTCTAAACCTGGTGTTACTAAAGGACAGCATTGGCACAATACTAAGTGGGAATACTTTATTGTAGTTAGTGGACATGGTTTAATTCAAGAGAGAAAAATTGGGACAGATGAAATAATAGAGTTTGAAGTTTCTGGAGATAACATACAATGCGTTCACATGTTACCGGGCTATACTCATAATATTATAAATCTTTCAAAGAGTGAGAATCTTGTAACAGTAATGTATAGTAACGAAATTTTTAATCCAGAAAAACCCGATACATTTTTTGAGCCTGTGTAAAGATTAGATTAGAAGAACTATATTTGTATAGTTAAGTTTTGAATTAACAAATTCGTCACTACATATAATTGAATAAATTTTAAATAGAATGAAAAGTTTTAGTAATAATGGCAAGCTGAAATTATTGATAATAGTTGGGACTCGTCCTGAGATAATTAGGTTAGCTGCAGTGATTAACAAATGTAGGGAATATTTTGATTGTTTATTAGCTCATACAGGGCAGAACTACGATTATAATCTAAATGGTATCTTCTTTAAAGATTTAAAATTGGCAGATCCCGATATATATATGGAAGCAGTTGGAGATGACCTCGGCTCCACGATTGGAAATATAATAGATAAGAGTTATAAGGTAATGGTTGAGACTAAACCCGATGCAGTATTGGTTTTGGGCGATACAAATTCTTGCCTTAGTGTTATTGGAGCAAAAAGATTACATATCCCTATCTTTCATATGGAAGCAGGGAATAGGTGTAAAGATGAATGTTTACCTGAGGAGACAAATCGGAGAATAGTAGATATTATCAGCGATGTAAATATGGCATATTCCGAACATGCACGCCGCTATTTAGCGGAGTGTGGTTTGCCTAAGGAGCGTACTTATGTTACTGGTTCACCGATGGCTGAAGTACTACATCAAAATTTATCAGAGATAAAAAACAGTAATATTTTAGAGCGTCTGAACTCACAACTCGCTACAACAAATCCTCAGCTGAAACTTGAACCAAAAAAATATTTTTTATTATCGGCACATCGGGAGGAGAATATAGATACTGAGAAAAATTTCTTGTCTCTATTTAATGCTATAAATAAGATGGCACAGAAGTATGATATGCCTATACTTTACAGTTGTCATCCAAGAAGTAGAAAGCGTTTAGAAGAGAGTGGCTTCCAATTAGATAAGCGTGTTATTCGCCATGAACCATTAGGTTTTCATGACTACAATTATTTGCAAATGAATGCTTTTGCGGTGGTTTCTGATTCGGGTACTCTTCCCGAAGAGAGCAGTTATTTTACAAGCGTTGGCTCTCCGTTCCCAGCTGTGTGTATTAGAACAAGTACAGAGAGACCCGAGGCATTAGACAAAGGTTGTTTTATTATTGCTGGTATAGATGAAAAGTCTTTATTACAGGCAGTTGAAACAGCAGTAGCCTTGAACCAAAATGGAAATTATGGTATTCCTGTGCCAGATTACATAGAAGAGAATGTCTCTACAAAAGTTGTTAAGATTATTCAAAGTTATGTTGGTATAGTGAATAAGATGACATGGCGTAAATTTTAGGGAATGAGCAACCTTTGGATTATATCAGAATTATTCCCCCCCGATGAAACTTCAACCGCTTTTATCTTGGGAGAGATAGCTAATGTAATGGCAAAGAGATATAATGTAAAAGTTATTAGCGGTCCCGAGATATACGACAAGCGTAAAAATAAAGATTCTAAAAATAGTTTTAAACTTGACAAAAGTATAGAAATCATCAGAGTAGGAGGGTCTAATCGGGATAAAAATAGATTTTTGGGGAAGGCTATACGGTTTATTGTCATTAGCAAACAATTATATCAAACTGCAAAAAAAAATATACAAGAAGGGGATAAAGTTTTATTAGTAACTAATCCGGCACCTATTGTTCCACTTATCTCTAAAATTAGGAAGAAAAAAGAGTTTGAATTGAACATTTTGGTTCATGATGTTTTCCCCGAAAATCTTCTCCCTGCAGGGATAAAATTGCCTAAACTATTCTATAATTTTCTTAAAAAGATTTTTGATAAAGCATATAGCCGAGCAGACAAATTGATAGCAATCGGTAGAGATATGCGGAGAATTTTAAATGATAAAGTAATACGATTTAATAATAACCCAAATATTTCAATCATAGAGAATTGGGCAGATTTAGATATTGTCTCACCGGTAGATTTCACTCCCGATACAAATAAAATTATTATTGAGTATGCAGGAAATATAGGAAGGGTGCAAGGGCTTCAATCAATGATAGAAGAGATAGAAATTGCTAACAATAAAAATTTGGAGTTTCATTTATGGGGAACAGGGGCAGAGGAGAATAATTTAAAAGCCTTTACATCTTCTCATCAGATGAAAAATGTAATCTTTCATGGGGCATATCGCAGAGCAGAACAAGTAAAGGTATTAAATAGCTGTCATTTAGCTTTAGTTACATTATCGGAAGGTATGTACGGTCTTGGGGTCCCTTCAAAAACATATAACATTATGGCGGCAGGAAAAGCGATTCTCTTTATAGGGGATAAGGAGAGTGAAATAGGGTTATTAGTAAAAGAAAAAGGGATAGGGTATATATTTGAGCCAACAGAAAAAGAATCTATTATAAATTTTTTAAAATCGTTATCTGTAGAGAGAATCCCAGAGTTTAAGGAGATAGGAATTCGTGCAAGAGAAGTGGCGGAAAAAGAGTACTCTAAAGAGACCATCTTAGATAAATATGTAAAAGAAATATAATGCAAAAATTATTATTTACAGGGGGAACAGGTTTCCTTGGACATAATATAATGCCTTTGCTAATAGAGCAATATAGTGTTACAACTTGTGGTATTATGCCCGAAGATGTAATAAAAGTAAATTTAGCAAAACAGATTCCTGTACTACCCGAAAAATATGACATTGTGCTACATGCGTGTGGTAAGGCACATCAAGAGCCTAAAACTGAGGAAGAAAAGCAATTATTCTATGATGTAAATTATCAAGGCACTATTCATCTATGCAAAGGTTTGGAGAGGGTTGGATTACCCAAGTCTCTTATCTTTATAAGCACTGTAGCTGTTTATGGTTGTGAGTATGGTGAAATGATTACAGAAGAGTATCCTTTAAATGGGAAATCCCCTTATGCAGATAGTAAAATTAAGGCGGAGCAATTTCTTACAGAATGGTGTAAAAACAATGGTGTCGTATTAACTATTTTACGACCTTCATTACTTGCAGGTAAAAATGCCCCGGGGAATTTGGGTGCAATGGTAAATAGCATAAAAAAAGGATTTTATTTAAATATAGATAAAGGACGTGTCGTAAAGAGTATTTTAATGGCAGATGATATTGCCAAACTAATCCCATTAGTTGCAACAAAAGGGGGGATATATAATGTTTGCGATACTAAACAACCCTCTTTTGGCGAACTCTCCTTTTTAATTGCTAAACAATTAGGTAAAAGTAAACCTATTAGCATACCTTATTGGTTGGCATGGTGTGTTGCTAAGGTAGGAGATCTATTAGGGAGAAGAGCTCCTTTTAATAGCATTAAATTAGAAAAAATGACTAAATCTCTCACCTTTAGTAGTGTTAAAGCATGTAAAGAATTGGGATGGGTCCCAACAGATGTTATTCAGAATTATAAAATTTAAAAACAATAAATACTACGCTAGATAATCTGTTAAGCAGTTTTTATAAGAGTTAAGGGTATTTATATTATTAACTTAAACTTAATTATTTTTGTGGTAATTAGATATTTCTAAAGAACTATTATGGCAATTTTTCTTATTATATTCATAATCCTTTTTTTAATAGAGGTGTTCTATTTTCGTATAGCCCAAAAGTTTAATATTGTAGATAAACCCA
The DNA here is from genome assembly GCA_946545765.1 of uncultured Bacteroidales bacterium. Lineage (GTDB taxonomy): Bacteria > Bacteroidota > Bacteroidia > Bacteroidales > UBA932 > Egerieousia. Next base: position 15,948 of record CAMNNS010000025.1, read on the forward strand.
ATGAGAGGAGCTCGCACTCTACAGTTGTGCTAAGGGGTGGAGGGATAATTTTTATCATTGCCTTATGGTTGTGGAGTATCATTTACGGCTTTCAATATCCGTGGATGTTGTTCGGGATAACATTAGTGGCGGGGGTCTCTTTTATAGATGATATTCACTCTTT
>CAMNNS010000026.1 GCA_946545765.1 uncultured Bacteroidales bacterium
CATAATCAACGCTTTATCAAATTTTACATTACCCAAAGAGAAGTTCGTCTTATTTATCTCTTCTACAATATACTTTGTCTCAATTTTATCATTAAGGGGTTCACCTTTCGCAATTTTAACACTTTCAAAAATTGCTTGAGGGCTCAATGTTGTATCGTATATAGGTTTTTTATCTTCGTTTAAAACTGCATACCAATGAGTTTGATTTATAAAAATAAGATAAGGTGTGAATTTCCCTAAGTCTATGTTGCTCAAAACATTTAAAGAGCTGTTGATACTTATCTCACACTCTGAGGAGTCCCCTCCACAAATTAAAGCTATATTTAACATAATAATCTATTTTAATTTTCCTCTATAAAACCACCTTCTTCATCAGGTTCTTCAAAAAGTTCATCTTCACTCTCTATATGAGTGCCAACGCATGATATATCTATATCATAACCACTTGGAATTTCAAACTTGTCGTTTAGAGTTACCCCAAGTTTCCCATTCTCTAAAACATTTTTCATAAATATACCCCAAATCGGGAGAGCCATATTTGAGCCACCACCAAGTGCGAGAGAACGGAAATGAACCTGTCTATCTTCTGCACCAACCCACACACCTACAGTAAGCTTTGGCATATAACCTATAAACCAGCCATCGCTTTGATCATTTGTTGTACCTGTCTTACCTGCAATCTCTCCACCTCTGATATATACAGCCCTCAGCCTTGCACCTGTACCTCTATCCACAACATTTCTCATCATATTTACCATTGTATATGCTGTACTTTCGCTGATAGCCTCCTTTTTCTTAGCACTAAATCTTGTTAAAACTCTACCATTCTTATCCTCTATTCTCAACACATAGAGTGGCTCTATATTAACACCTTTTGACGGCAAAGTGTTATAGGCACTTACCATTTGATAAACAGGTATATCTGCAGAACCTACACATAAAGAATGGACAGGATCTAAATATGTTTTAATACCCATTTTATGAGCCATATCTACTAATTGTGATGGTTCAAAATTCTTCATTAAATAGGCAGAGATATTATTGCTACTCATCTGCAAACCCCATTTTAAAGTAACAGTCTGTCCAATCCATTCTGGTTTATCTGTACTATTAGGAGTCCACACATCATTCCCAATTACAAAAGATTGAGGAACATTAAGTGCTTTATCGCATGGGGTAAATCCATTCTGCATTGCAAGGGTGTATAAAAATGGTTTAAAGGTTGAACCAACTTGTCTTTTACCTTGCATAACTTGATCATACTTAAAGTAGTTATAATCCTCCCCACCAACATATGCTCTAACATATCCACTACCCGGTTCTATAGCCATAAGAGCTGTTCTTAAAAATGCCTTATAATATCTAATGGAATCATTCGGAGTCATAAGGGTGTCTTTATAACCGTTTTTATTCCAAGCAAATATACGCATCTGCTGCGGTTGGTTAAAACTCATCTCTATCTCTTTTACACTCGCCCCTGCCTCTTTCATATTTCTATAACGGTCGCTCCATTTCATCGCCCTACTCATTATCGTTTTTATCACATTATCGGGAGTGCCATTTGCAAAAGGATATTGTCTATTATTTCTTAAATCTCTCTCAAAAATTGGTTGTAAATAAGCCAGATGTTCTCTAACAGCTTCTTCTGCATACCGTTGCATTATTGCATTTATTGGGGTATAAATTTTCAAACCATCACTCTCTAAATTGTATTTCTCACCATCGGGTTTAAAATTTTTATTTAGCCAGCCGTAAAGTTCATTATCCGCCCATGATATTGAGTCCACTCGCCACTCTGTAATATTCTCATAATCTGAACGCTTTGGTTCTTTCGCACTCATAATTCTCTTTAACATATCTCTGAAATAAGGGGCTAACCCATTACGAAGTTCTGTCTGATTCCTATCTCGTTTATCTGCAAGTTTTATAGGAATTTGAACTAAAGAGTCGTGCTGGTTTTTTGTTATATAACCATACTTTTTCATCTGCGACAAAACATGGTCTCTCCTTTTCTTTGACTTTTCTGGATTTTTGATGGGGTTAAACTCCGATGGCTTATTTACTAACCCAACTAACAACGCACTCTCTTCTATAGTAAGATCTTTAGGCAATTTTCCAAAAAAGGTATTTGAAGCACTTTTGATTCCATAGGAATTATTCCCAAAGAATACCTGATTAAGGTACATACTCATTATCTCCTCTTTTGTGTAGCTTCTCTCTAATTTTATAGCAGTTATCCACTCTTTAAACTTGCTTATAATCAAAGATTTCTTACGAGGGAATAATCCTTTTGCAAGTTGCTGACTTAATGTGCTTCCTCCCCCCCCCTGCCTTCTATTACCTAAAAATATAGACTTAATAGTTACCCTTACCAAACTCTTTCCATCTATACCACTATGACTATAAAACCTAACATCTTCTGTTGCAACAAGGGCATCTTTTAAACTTTGATTTAATTCATCGTAAGATATATAAGATCTATTCTCTACATGAAACGTATTTAATAGTGTACCATCTTGGGCTATTATCTGAGTTGCGAGATTGCTTTTAGGATCTTCTAATTCCTCAAAAGAGGGTATATCTGCAAATAGCCAAACTAACATCAAGCAGAATAAAATGGCTAAAATTGGGCTGAACACTATCAACCACAGCCATTTACGAACCTTGCTTTTATTTTTTATTTTCATCGCGATAGAATTTCTAAAAACAAAAATAAACAAAAAATTTGCTTTTTAAGATACTTATTAACTTACTTTGCACTCAGTTTTTTAATTTATGAATCTAAAGAGAGGGATTAACTATGGGCGAGAAAAATTTGGTTATTGTAGAGTCACCAGCAAAAGCTAAAACAATAGAAAAGTTTTTAGGGAAGGACTTTGTGGTTAAGTCAAGTTTTGGACATATCTGCGATTTGTCAAAGAAAAATTTAGGAATAGACATTAAGAATGGATTTAAACCTAAATATGAGATAAGTGCAGATAAGAAAAAAGTTGTTGCCGAACTTAAAGCACTTGCCAATAAAGCTGAAACAGTATGGTTAGCATCCGATGAAGACCGTGAGGGAGAGGCTATTGCATGGCATTTGCAAAATAGTTTAAACCTACCACAAGATAAAACAAAAAGAATTGTTTTTCACGAGATTACAAAGAATGCTATCTTAAAAGCGATAGAGAATCCAAGGGGGGTAGATCACAATCTTGTTATGGCACAACAGGCAAGAAGGGTCTTAGACAGATTGGTAGGGTTTGAACTATCACCTATACTTTGGAAAAAAGTTGCCCCAAAATTGTCTGCTGGGCGAGTGCAATCTGTTGCCGTTAGATTGATTGTAGATAGAGAACATGAGATTCAAAACTTTAAATCATCATCCTACTTTAGAATAAATGGTGAATTCTCACCCGCTACTACCTCAAACATTAAGATTCATTCAACCTTAGATAAAAAAATTACAAATAAAGAGGAAGCACTTAAGTTTTTAGAAAAATGCAAAAGTTGCAATTTCTCTGTAGAGGCTATAGATAAAAAAGAATTAAACAGAACCCCTGCACCACCATTTACAACCTCTGCTTTACAACAAGAGGCAAGTAGAAAATTGGGGCTGTCTGTTTCTCAAACAATGAGAATAGCCCAAAAATTATATGAAAACGGGTTGATAACCTATATGAGAACAGACTCCACCAATCTCTCTGCACTTGCTATCAATGCTATAAAAGAGGCTATCATAGAGCATTATGGAGAACAATATTCCAAAGTTAGACAATATAAAACCAAGAGCAAAGGGGCACAAGAGGCACACGAAGCTATACGCCCTACATATATCAATAATTCAACAATAGATGGGACACCACAAGAGAAGCGTCTTTATGAACTAATCTGGAAAAGGGCGGTTGCTTCTCAAATGGCAGATGCAAAATTGGAAAAAACCACTATTACAATAGGCGGAGATAGTATCTCTGAGAAATTTATTTGTGAGGGAGAACAGGTTATTTTTGATGGTTTCCTAAAGTTATATTTAGAGGGTAAAGATGATGAATTAGAAGAAGAGGCTCTAAATCAGATTCTTCCAAATATAGAAAACAAAGAGGCTATGACAGCGGCTCAAATATCTGCTACAGAGAGATTTTCTTTACACCCATCGCGATATTCAGAGGCTTCATTGGTAAAAAAATTAGAGGAATTGGGAATCGGAAGACCTTCTACTTACGCCCCTACAATAACAACTATTATACAAAGAGGCTACATTATTAAAGATAGTAGAGAGGGGCATAAAAGGGAGTATCAAAAAATAACTCTTGATTTTAAGAGTAAAGAGATAGAAAATAAAATACTTTCGGAAATAACTGGAACAGAAAAAAATAAATTATATCCACAAGATATAGGCATACTTGTTACCGAGTATTTGGAGAAAAATTTTGACTCAATTTTAGATTATGGCTTTACTGCAAAAATAGAAGGAGATTTTGATAAAGTTGCAGATGGTAAATTGCAATGGGACAAGCTAATAGAAGATTTCTATGACCCTTTCCACAATAAAGTTGAGGAGACAGAGAAAGAAAAAGGGCATATAAATACAGAGAGAGTTTTGGGAAATGACCCTATTAGTGGCGAACCTATAATAGTTAGATTAGGTAAGTTTGGCCCTATCGCACAAAAAGGGAATACAGAGAGTGCTAATAAAACATTTGCAAGCCTTCTTAAAGGGCAATCTATTGAGACTATAACTTTAGAAGATGCTCTAAAATTATTTGAACTTCCAAGAATAGTTGGAGAATATAATGGAGAAAAGCTAACCGCTGCAATAGGGAGATTTGGTCCTTATATAAAATATGGGAGCAGCTTTGTTTCCATTGGGAAATTATTTGACCCTCATACAATTACAGAAGAAGAGGCTATAACTTTAATAGAACAAAAAAAGGAGGAAGAAGCTAACAAAGTAATTAATAATTTTGAGGGAGAGGATATACAAATACTTAATGGGAGGTTTGGCCCTTATATTAAACACGCCGGGGGAAATTATAAGATACCAAAAGGGAAAAACGCTAAAGCAGCAGAGGAACTTACTTTGGAAGATTGCAAAAATATAATAGCAAGCACCTCTCCAAGTGGAGCTAAAAAAAAGGTAGTTAAAACAAAAAGTTCTAAATAATGTCTAAGGTAACAGATTCTATTAAAAAGGCTTACAGCTGTCTTGCAGAAGAAGATATAAAGAAAAAAATTCATATCTTAGACGAGAAGGATTTTAAAAAATTTACAAAAAAAGAACCTTTTATTTTATTAAGTAGTTCTTTTCCCGATACAGAAGACCTTATAAAGAAAAAGGGGAAAGTTTCTTTAATCACATCGGGAGAATCTTTTTCTAAAGAGAAAAACTTATTTATTTGTAAAAACTTAAATATCATGGGATTACAAGCATTTCTCTTTGAGAAAAAAGAGATTATGATTGCTAATTCAAAAGGGGTTGAAACTCTTAACTTAGGAGAGATTAGAGATGATATTAGGGGATGCGAACCATTATTAAGAAATTCAGAATATGTTTTCTTAAATGTAAAAAGCATTAAACACTCAGACTATCAAGGCTCTTGCAACCCTAATGGTTTTTATTCAGAAGAAATTTGCCAAGTAGGTCATTATATAGGGTGCTCTAAAAATCTCAAAGGTGTTTTCATTTACAATATTACCGATAATGATAACCCTGCAGAATCTAATTTATTAGCACAAATTATCTGGCACATAGCAAATGGTATATATTTAAATATAGCAGAGAATCCAGAAGACGCTTATAAAAAAGGGAGGGCGTCTGCTAATTTTGAGCATAAGATTGTAGAGTTTAATAATGATGATAATATTATCTTTATTAAAAGTTTAAAGAGCCAGAGAATGTGGATGGAGGTGCCGATAATTAAAAATAACAAAACAGCACTTATCCCTTGTTCAGAGGCTGATTTTCAACAAGCTATAGATGGTAATATCCCTTTTAAGTGGCTCTTCTTCTACAACAAATGTAATAATCTCTAACTTTTTTTATACATTTGTTCATGCAAACTTAATTTTTATAGACTCAAACTTATTATCCTACATTTATATGGCAAAGTTCCAAATAGATGAAACTGACCAAAAGATTTTGTCAGCTCTCGTAAAAAATGCTCGTACCCCTTTTCTTGAAATAGCAAGAGAATGCGGAGTCTCTGGGGCAGCTATACACCAAAGATTCAAAAAATTAGAATCAATGGGAGTAATTACAGGCTCTCGCCTCTTAGTTAAACCTTCTACTATAGGATGTGATGTATGTGCTTTTGTTGAGGTAAATATTGCCCCTGCAAATAAGTACCAAGAGGTTATAGAATCGCTAAAAAACATTCCAGAAATTGTTGAATGTCATTTTGTTACTGGAAGACATTCTATATTGTTGAAGATGTATTGCTCTAACCATGATCACCTCCTTGATATTATTATTAACTCTATACAAAATATCCCTTTTGTAACAGACACAGAGACAATGCTATCTCTTAGTCAGGTGATAGAGAGACAGGTTTCGGTTAAAGATACTAAAGAGTATAAGAAATATAACAGACAAGAAAAAGGGTATAAACTTCAAAAAAATAAGTAGAAATTTTCTACTTATTTTTTTGGGGAGTTCAAGCCATTTATTAAAACTTGAGCCACCTTTATATCTTCTGGAGTTGTTATTTTTATGTTCATTCTTTCTCCTTGGGTATATTCTATCTCATAGCCAGAAGCTGCTAATACTGAGGCATCATCTGTAAATTCTACAGAATATGGCTTTGTATATGCTTCTTTTATTTTTTTTGCATCAAAAACTTGCGGAGTCTGTACTAATAAGTAGTTGTCTCTGTTTATAGATTTGGTCTCTACTGCTCCACTCTCTTCTTTAATTGAGAGAATCTCTCTCATAGAATCAAATGGTTTAAGGATAGGTATTACACCTGCAACTTTATCTGTAAATTGCCAATTAAACAGTTTGGTAATAAGTTCTTTAGAAGCAAAAGGACGAACTCCATCGTGAATAGCAACTACTGCATCATCTGGTACCCTTGATAATGCAGATTTTACTGAATGAAAGCGAGTTAAACCTCCGCCAACTATTACATGTTTAAAAAACAGGTTAGAGGCATTATAATAATCTTTCCACCGCTCTATGTATGTGTTGGGTAACACGAGCAATATTTCAACTTCAAAATCTAAAGAGAGGAATTGCTCTATAGTCCACAATAAAATTGGTTTAGATTCTTCTACTATTGTTTTATCTTCTTTAAGAAATGTGGTTCTTGTTAGTTGATGAAATTGCTTTGGAAGAGAAGAGTTCATCCTCTCTCCTTTTCCTGCAGCGGTGATTATTGCATATTTTTTCATCTCCTAAAAAAATTGATGAACAAAAATATAAATATTTATTCTATTATTTTTAAATTTGTAGGGAATGTTATCGAATATGAAAAAAATTAGGAAAGCTCTAATATCCGTTTTCTACAAAGATGGTATTTTAGATATTGCAAATGAATTAGTTAAAAATAATATAGAAATTATTTCTACAGGTGGAACAGCCGATTTTCTTACAGAGAATGGGATAGCCGTTACGCAAGTCGAATCGCTGACCTCTTACCCCGCTATATTAGATGGAAGAGTTAAAACTTTACATCCTAAAATTTTTGGAGGTATTCTATGCAGGTCTAACAACAATAAAGACCTGCAAGAACTTACCACTTATGACATAAATCCGATAGATTTAGTTATTGTTGATTTATATCCATTTGAGGAATATGTTGCTAAGAACGCGAATTTTGAAGATATTATCGAGAAAATAGATATTGGTGGAATCTCTCTAATTAGGGCAGCTGCAAAGAATTATAATGATGTTGTCATTATCCCCTCAAGAGAGTTTTATTCAGAGTTGCTTCAAATCTTACAAAAGCAACAATGCGAGACAGATTTATCTCAAAGAGAATATTTTGCTACAATGGCATTTGGAGTCTCCTCTAACTACGATAGTGCAATCTTCTCTTTTTTCAACGATAAACTAAAATTACCTATCTTTTCAAAGAGAATAACAGATTCTGTCTCTTTAAGATATGGCGAGAACCCACATCAAAAAGGTAAATATTTTGGAAAAAAAGATTCTCTTCCTACACAAGTTCATGGAAAAGAGATTTCTTATAATAACCTATTAGATATAGAGGCTGCTATAGAGCTTATTTCAGATTTTTCTGAGATAACTGTTGCAGTAATTAAACACAACAATGCTTGTGGTATAGCAAGTGCTGATAATGTATTAACTGCATGGAATAAAGCACTTGAAGGAGATCCTGTCTCTGCGTTTGGTGGTATAATCATATCTAATACTGCTATAGAAAAAGAGGTTGCAGAACAGATCAATAAAATTTTCTTTGAGGTTATAATAGCCCCTAACTACTCGGAGGAGGCTTTAGAAATATTAAAATCAAAGAAGAATAGAATTATCCTCATTAACAATGGGATAACACCGCCTAAAACTAAATTCCGTTCTCTTCTTAATGGGGTACTTGTTCAGGATAAAGACAATTCTGTTGAGGGTTGCCAAGATTTAACAACTGTTACAAAACTCTCTCCTAATGAGAATGATATAGAAGATTTAATTTTTGCCAACAAGGTTGTTAAGCACTCTAAATCTAACGCTATTGTTCTTGTAAAAAATAGACAATTATTAGCAAGTGGAATAGGTCAAACCTCTCGAGTAGATGCTCTAAAGCAGGCTATACAAAAAGCTAAAAGTTTTAACTTTAATCTTAAAGGGGCTGTTATGGCTTCGGATGCTTTCTTCCCTTTTAAAGATTGTATAGAAATAGCTGCAGAAGAAGGTATTAGCTCTGTTATACAACCGGGTGGCTCAATTAGAGATGAAGAGAGTATCACCGCTTGCGACCAAAGAAATATAGCAATGGTTACAACAGGTATAAGACATTTTAAACATTAAACAGTATTACATAGTTTTTGAAATATATAAAAATAAATCAGATGGCACTATCATTTTTAACTCAAGATCTTGCGATAGATTTAGGTACAGCTAACACTATTATTTACCTAAATGACAAAATTGTCGTTGACCAACCTTCTATTGTCGCTATTAACAATTTAACAAACAAATTAGAGGCGTGTGGAGAGAATGCTAAATTGATGCGAGGAAAAGAAAATCCAAATATTACTACTATTAGACCTATGAAGGACGGCGTTATCGCTGATTTTGAAGCTGCAGAGTATATGATAAGATGGATGATTCAGCAAGTAAATAGTAAAAAGAAATCTCTCTTTACTCCTAATTTAAAGATAGTTATTGCTATCCCTTATGGCAGTACAGATGTTGAAAAAAGAGCTGTAAGAGATGCTGCTGAACACTCGGGAGGTAGAGATATTAGTTTGATATATGAACCTATGGCAGATGCTTTAGGTATTGGGCTAAATGTAGAAGAGCCTAAAGGACATATGGTTGTAGATATTGGTGGAGGTACAACAGAGTGTGCTGTAATCTCTTTGGCAGGAATTGTTAAATGTGCAAGTTTGAAAGTTGCCGGAGATGCTTTTACAGAGGATATTCAGCAATATATGAGGCAACAATATAACATAAAGATTGGGGATAATTTAGCTGAGAATATTAAAATTGCAGTTGGGGCTGCAATCCCAGAGTTAGAGACTACTCCAGAACCTTATGATGTGATTGGTCCTAATCTTATAACTGCTTTCCCGGTTAAAGTTCCTGTATCTTCTATGGAGATTGCCCACTGTTTAGACAGATCTCTTGCAAAAATAGAGACTCTAATTGTCTCTGTGTTAGAACAAACTCCTCCTGAATTATATTCTGATATTGTAAAAGAGGGTATCCATTTAAGTGGTGGTGGTGCTTTAATTAGAGGGTTGGATAAGAGATTGTCGGATAAATTAAAGATACCTTTCCATGTGGCAGAAGATCCACTTAGAGCTGTTGCAAGAGGGACAAACTTAGCTTTAAAGAATAGATCTAAAGGGCACCTATGTCCTTATCTTATGAAATAACATAAAGAGATGAAGCTCCCCCCTTTAGTGTTTAATAAAATTGTTAAATTTTTTCTATTTGTCATATTAGAAATTGTTTGCGTTGCCCTTATACTAAACAATAGCATCGTGCAACAGTATAAAATAATGGAGGGGATAAGAATCTTTAATTCTTTCTTTTGGACAAAGTCTAACAATATTAAAACTTACACACGACTTAGGACTATAAACAAAAATCTTATAGAGGAGAATCAAAGATTATTGGAGCAAAATACTAATCTAAAGGAGTTTATATCCAAAGCACAAGGAGAAGATAGATTAGATAAGGTACTATCCATCATAGATAATACACAAGATTCTTCTTTGTTAAAATATGATTTTATTTTAGCCAAAGTGATAAAAAACACCCTTAATTCTCAACACAATTATTTAATAATAGATAAAGGGCTAAACGATGGTGTCTCTGAGGATTTAGGGGTTATTACTCCAAGTGGTGCAATAGGGATAACCCGAGGGGTTGGTAATAATCATTCATACGTGCTTTCTTTTTTAAATGAAAAACAAAGCATTAGTGCAAAAATCGGAGAATCAGATATTTTTGGAACATTAAAATGGGATGGTAAGGATATAGAAACAGCAACTCTTACAGAAATTCCATTAAACATTAAAGTTAAAAAAGACGATATTGTTTTTACAAGTGGTAATTCCTCTTTCTTCCCTTCAAATATCCCTATAGGCAAGACGGTGGGATATACTATCTCTAATGGCACGCATAAAAATGTAATTGTAAAGCTTTTGCAAGATTTTAGAGATTTAGATTATGTTATTGTTGTAAGGAATAAAGCAAAGAAAGAGATAGATTCACTCTCTTCTATTAAACCTATTGGAGGTGTATAAATGAGCTGGGTAAGATATTTAATAAGTGGAGCTTTGATTTTATTTGTACAATTTTTATTGTGCGAATTTGTAAATATTTGGCCTCCATTATATATCGCGATAATACCAATTTTCATAATATTACTCCCCAATGAATTAAATAGCATATCGCTACTTTTACTCTCATTTACTATCGGGCTACTTACAGATGCATTATCTGACGGTATCTTAGGATTAAATGCAAGTGCTTGTTGTGCAATGGCTTATTTTAAAGCCCCTATAATAAAGATGGTTACAAAATATTACAACACTAATCAACCCAACAGCAAATTCTCATATCTTCTTATTTCTTATATAATATTTTTTATTGTATATATCATTTTAGATGGGCTACACTCTAATGATTATCTTTTCTTACTTATCAGGCTTGCTGTAAATGTTGTTGTAAATGTTGTACTTGCTTATACTTTAGAAAGGCTATGGATAAGAAGGTTATTCTCATAATAGGCATAATAATAATTGCTATAGCCCTTGCTACCCGCCTTTTCTTTTTGCAGATTATAGATGAGGATTACAAGGTTACCGCTAAAAATAATGCCCTTGTCTATCAAACAAGATACCCGGCAAGAGGGGAAATTTACGACCGTAACGGGAAAACTCTTGTAGGCAATAAAACCACATACGATATTATGGCTACCCCTATAGATATTAAAGAGTTTGATACTGTAGATTTTTGTAGAATTTTTAGGTTGGATATAAATGTCGTAAAAAAGAAATTAGAGAATTGGAGGTTGAATAAAAAGAAAATAGGATACCAATCTTTTATCTTTATAAAACAAGTTTCTGATAAAGACTATAGCCTTTATGCAGAGAAAGCCTATAAGTTCCCCGGATTTTACGCAGTTAGCCGAACTGCAAGAATTTATCCTTTTAATGCCGGGGCAAATTTATTTGGATATATCAATGAAGTAGATAAAGATTTTTTAGAGAAAAATCCTGAATATAAAAGTGGTGATTATGTGGGTATTACAGGGATAGAACGCTCTTACGAAGATGTTCTAAAAGGTAAAAAGGGGTACAATATTTTTATTCGAGATGTTAATAATAGAGTTATTTCAAGTTTTAAAAATGGCACTCACGATATAAATGCTACCCCGGGTGAAGATTTAGTTGCCTCTATAGATGGAGAACTCCAACAATATGGAGAACATATTATGGCAAATAAGGTTGGTAGCATAGTCGCGATAGAACCCTCTACGGGTGAGATTCTTGCAATCATATCTTCTCCAGGGTTAACTATTGAACAACTCTCTAATATTAGAAATGAGTACTCTTCTATTTTAGAAGACCCGTATAAACCGATGTTTAATAGAGCCGTTATGAGTGCTTATCCTCCCGGATCTGTTTTTAAGACCGTTAATGCACTAATTGCTCAGCAACACGGAGTTATAAATGCTTCTACTATGTTTTCTTGTGCAAGAGGTTTTTATTTTGGAGCAAAAGGAAAAATGGGTTGCCACGGACACCCTTCACCTTTAGATTTGAAGCATTCTATTATGATGTCATGTAATGCTTATTATGCAAATACATTTAGAGCATTACTTAATGATAAAAAATATCCATCTGTGGCAGATGCTTTTAACCAGTGGAAAGAGGAGGTTAATAAATTTGGCTTTGGGGTAAAATTAGGTAGCGATTTCCCTTCTGAACTTGCAGGGAATTTACCTTCAACTACCACCTACGATAAAATACATGGCAAGGGTAAATGGAACTCATACAACATTCTCTCTTTGGCTATAGGGCAAGGAGAAATTGGTGCTACTCCATTGCAAATCGCAAATCTTGCTGCAATTATAGCAAACAGAGGCTATTATATCATTCCACACCTCATTAAAAACGCACCCGATTCATTAAGAAGAGAAAAGTATAGAGAAAAACATTATGTTGATATTGAGCAAAGATTTTTTGAGCCTGTAGTAGAGGGGATGTATCTTGCTGTAAATGCTCCAGCTGGGCATGGTGGGACTTCTCGCCGAGCATACTTAGACGGGGTAAGTATTTGTGGCAAAACAGGTACTGCCCAAAATCCACACGGAAAGGATAATTCTGTTTTTATGTGTTTTGCCCCAATGGATGAACCTAAAATAGCAGTAGCTGTATATTTAGAAAACGCTGGTGCCGGGGGAACTTGGGCTGCTCCAATTGCCTCATTAATCGTAGAAAAGTATCTCTTTAGGGAGGTTAAAAGGAAAGAGTTAGAAGAGAGTATAACCAACGCTAACCTTAAACAATTTGTCCCAACTAAAAGAAAAAGATATTAATAATGAATACATTTCTGACAAATAGTAAAAGCGGTAATAAGGTAGATTTATGGTTGATATTGGTCTATCTAATCTTAATCCTATTTGGATGGGCTAATATATACTCTGCGGTTTATTCAGAAGATCACGCTTTTATATTTGATTTTTCTCAGCGATATGGGATGCAGTTTGTTTGGATATGTATATCCATTATCACCTCAATATTTATTTTATACATAATTAATCCACTTATCTATAGAACTATCTCTCCCCTACTATACTTAATAATGTTATTTCTATTATTTTCTGTAATATTTTTAGGGCGAGAGGTAAAAGGGTCTCATTCATGGTTTTTTATAGGTTCAGTTGGGATACAACCTGCTGAGTTTTCAAAGATTACCACATCGCTGATGTTAGCAACAATTATGTCCCAATACAATTTTTCTTTAAATAAAACAAAAGATGCTTTAAAGGGGGCTTTAGTTGTGCTAATTCCTATTCTCCTTATAATAATGGAAAAGGAGACTGGAAGTGCTTTAATATATCTTAGTTTGATTTTTGTATTCTTTAGAGAAGGGCTAAGCGGTTGGTTTATTATATTAGGTTTCAGCGTTATAGCCTTATTTATTATAACTATTGTTTACTCTCCTTTTATAGCTTTAATAGCAATTTTATCTGTTGCCGTAATAATACGATTTTTTGTAAGACCAAATTTTAAAACTTTCTTGATTTCTGCCGCTACAATTGTTCTTATTGCTTTTGTCCCAAAGATCCCTTTTAAGTTTGTAGAGATTTTAAAACCTGAGATTTGGGGAATTATCTTATTCGTCCCTATTGTATTTATCTGGCTTAAAGATCTATGGACTCGCAAAGAAAGAAAGGAAAGCAGGTGGTTATTCTTAAGTATGATATGCGGTATCATAGTAATCTTTTCTGTAAATTTTGTTTTTAATAATGTACTGCAGGCACATCAAAAAGCGAGAATAGAGAATTTGCTCGGGATAACAGAAGATTTGCATGGCATTGGTTATAATGTTCATCAATCTAAAATTGCTATTGGGAGCGGTGGATTGTTAGGAAAAGGATTCCTACATGGGACGCAAACTAAATATAATTTTGTCCCTGAACAAAGTACAGATTTTATATTCTGCACCGTTGGCGAGGAGTGGGGATTTGTCGGGAGTATAGTTCTTCTTTCTCTTTATATATTCTTAATTATAAGAATTATAGTATTGGCAGAAAAAAATAAGGATAGTTTTACAAGAATCTACGGCTACTGTGTCGCCTCCATTTTTATGCTACATGTTTTTATAAATATCGGGATGACTATAGGGCTTCTTCCTGTTATAGGTATTCCTCTCCCTTTTTTAAGTTATGGAGGGAGTAGTATGCTTAGTTTTACGATACTTCTCTTTATTTTTATTCGTCTCGATATGAATCGTCAAACAAGATAGATCTTACTTTGTAGTTGAGAAAAAATAATTCACCCCCCGAAAGTTAGAGAAAGCTTTTGGAGGGTGTTGATTTTATTTTTTATACTATATTACATAAACAATTATTGCATGTTTAGAACAAAAGTTCTACTCAATTTTATAGTCATCGTTTTGCCTTCGATAGTACCTTTGAAAGTGTATGGACGATCGTTGAGATCCAACGCATTTAGTGTAATATTAGGCTTTTCATAAACATAATCCCCAGTAAAAGTATGAGTTATAGGACCGACAGGGCCATTGTCAACTATATGGGAAAGAGTAAAAGATTTACCATCTATAAAATTTAATTTCACTTGATGCTTAGAACCATCAGTGTCTGTAAATTCTCCATTTGTTCCCCACTCTGTTCCTTCTAAAGTTTTTAATTCTTCATTTTCTTTTTTGTCTTTACTACAAGAAGAGAAGATAAAAGCAGTAAGTGCTAATACTAATGTAACTGTTAAAATTCTTTTCATATTTCTTATTTTTAAGTTAAACAATATTCATAACTTTCCTAAATATAGATGTTCTTTTATACTTGAACGTTGCAAATTTAAGATTATTACCGATAATTTAGGTTATTATTAAATAATAATAA
>CAMNNS010000027.1 GCA_946545765.1 uncultured Bacteroidales bacterium
TTTCTTCTGTCAAATTTTCATGTTTTCTCATTTTATGCTGTCCCAAAAAAGGTACCTTTTTTGGGACACTTATTTTTTTATATATCTCTATAAATGAAATGGTTACAAAAACAATTTATGAGAAAAAATATCTAATATTTACAATATCGCAAATTATAATGTAAGGATGCACAAAAATAATTCTTCAACAGATTTATTGATAAATTTGTATGAATCAAGACTTTAAGTAATTTACACCAATATTTTTTAAGTTGTACTTAAAAAAATAAAGCTATTTAAAAATAATAGATAACTTTGAGCTATCAAAGAGCTTTTTTGATTTTAGACTGAAAATGATAATAACTCACTAAAGATACATATTATATAAAATTTATTTTTGTAGCAATAATAATATCTAATATTCATGCTATATGGCAGACAATTATTTAGAAAAGAAATTCGAAGATTTAAAAAACAGAGGCAAAATTTATCAAAGAAGAGTAAGAAATAGTATAGATTCCCTATTTAAAAAAAATAGAAGCTACAGAGGGTATGATTCCAAATATAAGGTTAGTTTAAATGAACTAATAAAAATCATAGAGATAAATAAGCTTACCCCTTCTGCAAGAAATCAGCAAGTATTAAGATTTAAACCAATCATTGAAAATCAAGCTATTGAATTTACTAAAAAGATAAAGTTAGGTGCTGCATTACCAGAGTTAAATCTTCCGTTTAAGGGTAGCGAACCTAATGGATATATTATAATATACTCCACTGTACCAGAGAATAAATGGGTAGATATAGATTTAGGCATTAGCGCACAAAGTATGCTATTAAAAGCTGTAGATATGGGGCTGAATGGAATCTGCATAGGGGCATTTGACAAAGAGTTTGCTTTGTCACTTATAGAAGATAAGAGAGAAAATCTTGAGCCATTACTTGTTATAGCAATTGGAAAAGGTAACGAAACCATAAAATTAATACCAATCAATGAGGGAGATTCCCATAATTATTATAGAGAGGACGGAGTGCATTATGTCCCTAAAGTACAAGAACTTATAATTAAATAAACAATTTAACTCTAAAAAATACCACTTAAATTGAATATTATAAATATCGTTTAGAGTATGAAAAGAAATAGGTTTATAATCAAATATTATATAAGTTTAGTTATCATTTTCCTTCTCCAGAAACCCCTATTCATTTTATTTACGAAAAATGATAAAATTAGTTTATTTGATTATATTAGTGTAACTTTTCATGGTCTTCCATTAGATTTATCTACAGCGGGTTATCTTTGTATAATCCCTATTATTATTATATTCATAAGTTATATTTTTAGAACCAATTTTTCTCCAAATAAAATTCTAAAACCATATAATATTTTTATCGCGATAATATTATCAATAATATTTATTACAGATATATCTCTCTACCCTTTTTGGAATTATAAATTAGATTCCACCATCTTTAACTATTTAGATTCTCCACAAGAAGCAATTGCGAGTGTATCTGCTTTTTATATCATTATAAGAGTATTATTTATAGCAATTATTTCTTATTTAATATACAAAAGACTTAATAAAATTACCCCTAACGAATTTAAAAATAAGAAGATACTTATATCATTCTTTTCTACTATCGCTATATGTGGATTACTATTTTTATCAATTAGAGGTGGAATAAAAGAATCCACAATGAATACAGGTAAAGTCTATTATTCAACCAATCAATACTTTAATCATAGTGCTGTTAATCCCGCATTTAGTCTATTTTCATCTATAGGTAAAAATGGGGAATCTAATCTGTATAATTTCTATAATCCCGATGAAGCAGAAAAACTTATTGGAGAGCATTTTAACGGAGCAAACTCAAATTATCAAGATAATACCCTATCGTTATTAAATAAAAATAATCCTAATATCTTAATTATAATTATGGAGAGTTTTGGGAGTACATACACATCTTCAAACGCAACTCCAAATTTTTGGAAGATAGCTAAGGATGGAGTATTATTTGACAAAATGTATTGCAATAGTTATAGAACAGATAGAGGTGTTGTTAGTACACTAAACGGAACACCCTCTTTTCCAAAATTTTCTATAATGAAAAACCCAAGGGTTGTTGAGAGTTTACCATCTATAGCATCAAAATTAAAATCAAATAGTTACAATACTTACTTCTTGTATGGTGGCGATATAAATTTTACCAACACAAAGGGCTACCTTATTACCACAGGATACGACAATATTATATCCGATATAGACTTTAATAGTAATCAAAGGAGAGAGAACAAATGGGGTGTAAACGACGAGAAAACCTTTAATTATTTACTCACTAATATTGAGAATAATAATTACAAAGAGCCATGGTTTCAAAGTTTCTTAACCCTTAGTAGCCACGAACCATTTAAAGTGCCATTTAATGGTTTTGAAAATGATGTTTATAATGCTGGTGCCTACACCGATTACCACTTAGGAAAATTTATAGATAGTCTAAAAAGAAAAAAAGAAATATGGGATAACCTTCTTGTTATTATACTCCCCGACCATAATTTATTATACAATACTACATATACAGAACCAAACTATTTTAGATGTGAAATGATTTGGACAGGTGGTGTCGTAAATGAATCAATTAGAGGGTATAAATTTGATAATGTAATGAACCAATCAGATTTAGCCGCAACACTCCTTTCTCAACTTAATTTAGTAACTTCTGATTTTAAATATAGTAGAAATGTATTCTCAAAAGAGTATATCCCATCTGCTTTTTGTTGTTATAACAATGGATTTCTAATTGTAGATTCTTTATCCTCTGTTATTTACGATTTAGAAGGTGAGATAGTAGCCAACAAAACTCCTCAAACACTCTCAAATGAGGATACAGAGAAAAAAATAGAAAAAGGGAAAGCACTATTACAATTCTTATACAATAGAATTACACAATAATCACGCAATTACAATAGTAAACGCAATTATAATGCGTAAATTTTCTGTAAAATGGTATAAATTAGAGACATTTTTATATTTTTGTAAAAAAATAAGTTAAAATGTCTGTAACATCAAATGCATTACTTCGGCATATCACAATAGATGCTTGTTTAAGAGATACAACAAAAAAATATTCTCTAAACGATCTAATTGCTGCTTGTACTAAGGCTGTAAAAGAAAATAGCAAAACAAAACTAAAGGAGAATTTTTCTATCTCGACAAGGACTGTACAGTTAGATCTACAGTTTATGAGAGATAAGAAAAAGGGTTATAACGCCCCTATTGTTGTCTATGAACAAAAGTATTACAGATATAAAGACCCCAACTATTCAATAGGTAATGCTAATGTAAAACAGAAAAATTTAGCCCCTTTATCAGAGATTGCAGAAACTTTACGCAGATATGCTCAAATATCGGGTATGGAGTCTCTTAGTGAGGCAATTACTATTATTCAAGATGTTATAGAGAGAAAGATAGAAGGTGGTATAAACAATATCTCACCTTTAGAACTTCCAAAAGTATCACAAGGGAGGTATTTTGATGTTATTAAAGATGCTGTAGTACATCATAAAGTTTTAAGTCTTAGCTACTCACCCGAGGGGAATCTTAATTGTATAAATGTAATCTTCTATCCCCTGTTTATGAAATCTTATTGTAATAGATGGTATGTATTAGGATATGAAGAAGGGAGAGAGGGAATACATACAATCCCTACCGATTCTGTCATTAGTTACTCTTATGCAATATTGCCATTCCCACCAAATTACAAATTTAATCCCGATGAATATTTTGCCGATATAATTGGTGTAACTAAACCTACTATAAAAAAAGAGGATATAGTTATACAAACAAAAGGTCATGTTGCTCAAAATCTTATAAGCAACCCTCTACATCCAAGCCAGAAATTGCTAAACAAAAATGAGAATGGAGAGCATCAGTTTAAATTCTCCTTAATCCCTAACGTAGAGTTATATAGATGGGTATATGAAAATATGCCAAATGCAACAATTATATCTCCAAAAAATTGTGCAATGTTAGCAACAGATTATATCAAAGATATTATAAAGGATTTACCAAAATTTATAGTTGAGAAACCCAAAAAAGAGGGGAAGAAAAAAACAATCACTTTACAAGAACCAGATTTATTTTCAAATCTTTAAATTGATTTAATTATGTCAAATAGTATAAAGAGAGAAGAAAAGCCAATAGTGGCACTCATTTATGATTTTGATGGGACACTTGCACCGGGCAATATGCAAGAGTACTCATTCATTAAAGCTGTAGGGAGAGAAAAGGAGGATTTTTGGGGGCAAACACATATAATGGCACAAACACAAGATGCAGATGGAATTCTTATCTATATGCTCTTTATGTTGCAAGAGGCAAAGAAGAAAAATATATCACTTTCAAAAGATAGTTTTAGAAAATTTGGAAAAGATGTAAAATTCTTTAAAGGGGTTGAGAGTTGGTTTAAAAGGATAAATAAGATTGGAGAAAAAGAGGGAGTTATTGTAGAGCATTATATAAACTCATCGGGATTATTAGAGATATTAGAAGGGACAAAAATCGCTAAAGAATTCAAAGCAATATTTGCAAGTTCGTATTATTATAATGAGAAAGGTGATGCTATATGGCCTGCCGCTGCAGTAAATTATACAAATAAAACTCAGTTTTTATTCAAAATAAATAAAGGAATATTAAATATTCACGATAGCGAGAAAACAAATGAATCTATTCCCGAAGAGGATAAAAGGGTGGCATTCTCTAATATGATATATTTTGGTGATGGTGAAACAGATGTACCATGTATGAAATTGATAAAACAATTAGGTGGTATATCTATAGGGGTATATGACCCTCAAAAAGAGAAGAAGAAAACAATTGCCCAAAGACTTATTGAACAAAAAAGGGTAAATTATATTTGCCCAGCAGATTATAGCAAAGGGGGTAAAGCAGAAGATTTGGTAGCTAAAATTATTCGCAAGATAAAAGCAGATGACACATTAGCCAAATTTGTATAACATAATTTCTTATCAAAGAATAGAGATTATAAAAATTTAATCTTTATATATTTTTCTATAATATCTGCACACTCGTCTAAGGAGAAGAAAGATGAGTTTAGGGTTAAATGGTAAGATTCGGCACACCCCCAAGACTTAAAAGAAAAATCTGAATAATATGAAGCCCGTTGCTTATCACCTTTAAGTAAAACTTCGGCAATCTTTTCGTCAGACATATTTTCTAAGTCTTTGATTTTTCGACTGTTTTTAATTCTTGCTACCCTATCTTTAATATCGGCACAAACAAAAACATTTATACAATTTTTATAATCTCTTAATATATAATCTGCACATCTGCCAACAAATATTGTAGAACCTCTGTTAGCTATATCTCTAATAACGTCGCTTTGAATCTTAAATAACCGGCCAGAACTCATAATATTTGCACCAAATCCGGTTTGTATCGCTTCAACAAATGAGGAGAGACTAAAACTATTATTTAAACCCAAATTGTTTTTCTCATCCTCTTTCTCAAAAAATGATGGATCAAAACCACTCTCTTTTGCAGCTATGTTTATTAACTCTTTGTCAAATACTTTAATATTAGTTCTATTTCCTAATAAATGAGCTAATTCCAATCCTCCTGCTCCAACTTGCCTGCCAATATTTATATGTATAAAGTTATTACTCATAATATTATCCATTATTTTGATTCATTTTTAAAAAACGCTTTTTCTCTCTATAAAGAACAACTGCTGTTATAACACTTGCTATTAAATCTGAGGCGGGTAAACTCCACCATACCCCATCAATCCCACTCTTCTCTCCCCATAAGAATTGAAACAAATTTGGCAATAGATATAATAACGGTAATAAACATAAAACCTGCCTACTTAAACTCAAAACAATAGCTTTCTTTGCCATCCCTATACTTTGAAAAAAATTAGATGTAACCATTTGGAAACCAATTACAGGAAAGAATATAAAATTTATTCTTACCCCTTTTATAGCATGTTGCAAAAGTTCTTTATCTGTAGTAAAAATACTTGATATAGTAGCGGGAAACAACTCACAAAGTATAAATCCAAATATAGATACAATTGTGGCATATAAAATTGTTATCCTTAGCACTTGGATAACCCTATCAAGATTTTTTGCCCCAAAATTATACCCTGCAATCGGTTGCATACCTTGGTTTAAACCTAAAACTATCATGGCAATTAAAAAGGTGAGTTTCTGAACAATACCAAACGCACCAATAGCCATATCACCACCATACTTTTGCAATTGTTGATTTAGCACGATAACAATCACACAACTTGCAGCATTCATTAAAAAAGGAGACATTCCAATCGAGAAGGTTTGAGTGATAATCTTTTTATTAAGCTTATAAATACCACTCTTAAAATGAATAATTTTGTTTTTATCTGACATTAGATGAAAAACATAAATCATTGCAAGTAATTGAGATATAACAGTTGCTATTGCTGCCCCTTGAATGCCCCATTTAAAAACAAAAATGAAAATAGGATCCAAAATAGCATTTATAACAACAGTAAAAATAGTTGCACCCATTGCTTTTTTAGGTAACCCAATAACTCTAAGAATACTGTTTGTGCCAAAATACAAGTGAGTTATAAGGTTGCCTGCTAAAATTATAACCAAATAATCTCTTGCATAAGGGATAGTATTTTCGCTTCCGCCAAAAAAAGTTAGAATTGGATCTAAGAATAAAAGTGCAAATACTGCATACAATAATCCCGATATAGTATTTAAGACAATAGAGTTGCCAAATACTTTTTGTGCAATTTCATAATTCTTCTGCCCTAAAAGAACTGATATTAAAGTAGATGCACCAACTCCGACTAATGTTCCAACTGCAGCACTTAATGTCATTAGTGGAAAGGTTAAAGCTAAACCGGCAATTGCATAATGCCCTACACCTTGACCTATAAAAATACTATCACAAGTATTGTATAAGGCAGATGCAGTCATAGCAACAATAGCAGGAACGGCATATTGTCTTAACAATTTGGGGATTTTTTCTGTGCCAAGTTCTGTAGGGAGAATTGTACTCATATTTTATTTAAATTTGCCAAAATTTAAGCATAAACTTAGCCACCTTAGCTCAGTTGGTAGAGCAACGCATTCGTAACGCGTAGGTCTGGAGTTCGAAACTCCAAGGTGGCTCTACCAATTTAGTATTTTCTTAAAGTCATACTTTTCAGGGTCAGGCACATATTTTTTTGCTGCCTCATAATCTGATGGGGTGATATAGTGCATTATATACTCAAATATCATATTAACCTTATCCTGATGTATATTTACCCCTCTTGGCGGAATTTTGCCAGTCTTAGGATCTTGCATGTCTTTAAGATATAGAGATTTAATATTACCATTCAAATCGAGATATACCATACAGCCTGTTATACCTTGTTTAAATAATTTATATACCCCCATTCCCAACTCTGTACAATATACTAAATCGTAAGCATGAGGTGTTATACATCTAACCTCATAGCCAATCTCAACCGGTCTGCTCTTAATTCCAAGCCCGAGTTGCTTTTGACGAATATCTAACATATCATTAAACATCTGAGCTTTAGAAATCTTGCCAAGTTCAGGATGACCATGTTCGTCTTAAGAGAAACTCACACCAAATGATTTTAATTCCTCGGGAGAGAAACTCTCAAAAACCCCTTCAGAAATTATAATTGCTCCATAATCTATCCCCATAATTTTTCTCTTAATAATTGCAGATAAAGCCATGTTTAAAATTTTATCAACAGATATTGCAGATTTATTAAACATTTCGGGAATTACAATCATAGGAAAATGGTTGGTATAACCAATAGCTAATGCAAGGTGTCCTGCACTTCTACCCATTGCAGATAAAACAAACCAACTATGACTTGTTCTTGCATCTTCATATATATTAGCGGCTATCCTTGTCCCCTCACCCTTAGCAGATTGATAACCAAAAGTTGGAATATTTTGTGGTAATGGCAAATCGTTATCTATAGTTTTAGGAACATGAATATTTGATATTGGGAAATTCTTCTCTTGTAAGAATTTAGCAATCCTATTTGCTGTAGAAGCAGTGTCATCACCACCTATGGTTACAAGTAGTTCTATATTATTGTCTTGGAAAAATTTTAAATTAAAATTTTTATCAAAATCCTCTTGAGTTGGTTTAAAACGACTCATAACTAAAAAAGAACCGCCCCTATTAAAAATATCATCGGCTTTGAAAAAATCTAAATTTACAAAGTCTGGATTTTTAGAAAATAGACCTTTATATCCACCATGTAATCCTAAAACTTTATAGCCATTACTTAGGAAAGTCTTTGTTATAGTGCCAACAACAGTATTCATCCCTGGTGCTGGTCCACCACCTGTTAAAATTACAATTGATTTTTGCATAATTTTTCACTTTGTAAAACCACAACAAAGGTAGGATTTTTTATAAAATTATGGTAAATTTGAAAGTTATATATTTTATTATGGATAAAAAAGCTGTAAGAGAGAAGATAGAGTTTCTTACCAAAGAGATTAACACCCATAACAAGAATTACTATGTAGATAATTCCCCTACAATTTCTGATTATGAGTTTGACCTTCTTTTGCAAGAACTAATTGAGTTAGAGGCTCTTTATCCCGATATGATTCTTCCCGATTCCCCTACTCAAAAAGTAGGTTCAGACCTCTCTAATTCAAATAAACTCTCTTTTAAGCAGTATCCACATAAATACCCAATGCTCTCCCTATCTAACACATATAATATCAATGAGTTAAAAGAGTTTGATGAAAGGGTTAAGAAATTATCTGCACAACCATTTAGCTATAATTGCGAACTTAAATTTGATGGTACAGGGATAAACTTATTATACAAAAACGGTGTATTAGTCAGAGCTTTAACAAGAGGAGACGGAAATATCGGTGACGATGTATTAAGAAATATTAAGACTATCCAATCAATACCTATTCAGCTTAATGCCAATTATAGTTTTCCTTCTGAATTTGAGATTCGTGGAGAAGTATATATGCCGTATGAGGCATTTGATAAATTAAATGCAGAAAGAGAGATCAATGAAGAACCACTATTCGCAAATCCAAGAAATGCTGCTGCTGGTTCTTTAAAAATGCTCGACTCCAATTTAGTTAAACAGAGAGAATTACACTGTGTTCTATATCATATTATCTCTGATTCTCTTAAAGAAGAGAAACAAAGCGATTCCCTTAAAGATGCAAAATCATGGGGGCTTCCAGTTTCAGAATTTTCAAAAGAGTGTAGAGATATAAATGAAGTATTGGAATATATAGATTCTTGGGAATTAAAAAGAAAAGAACTCCCTTTCCCTACCGATGGAATTGTCGTAAAGGTTAATCAATTCGCAGTACAGAAATCGTTAGGTACTACCGCTAAAACACCTCGGTGGGCAGTAGCTTATAAATTTAAACCCGAACAAGCATTAACCAAATTATTATCAATAGATTATCAAGTTGGAAGAACCGGAGCTGTAACTCCTGTGGCAAATTTAGAGCCTGTACAGTTAAGTGGGACTATGGTAAAAAGGGCTACATTACACAACTCAGATCAAATGGAGCTCCTTGATATTCATATCGGTGATTATGTTTATATAGAAAAAGGGGGGGAGATAATTCCAAAAATCACCTCTGTAGAGCTTAAAAAGAGAAGCACAGAGGTAAAACCTGCACAATTTCCAACAGAATGTCCTATCTGTAAAACTAAATTGATAAGAGATGAGGACCAAGCTAAATATTTTTGTCCTAACAATTTAAAGTGTCCTCCACAAATAGAGGGGAGATTTATCCATTTCTGTTCAAGAAAAGCACTAAACATAAATTTAGGAGAAGTAGCTATACATCAAATGTTTGAAAAAGGCTACATAAACAAATTAGAAGATCTATATAATCTATCAGATCTGCAACTTTTATCGTTAGATAAATGGAAAGAGAAATCTGTTAATAACTATAAGTTATCTTTAGAAAAGAGCAAACAAGTCCCATTTAATAAAGTCTTATATGGTTTAGGCATAAAATTTATAGGAGAAACTACTGCTAAATCATTGGCTAATAAATATCTGAATATTAAGAATATTGCAGAAGCCACAAAAGAAGATTTACTTGCAACAGAAGATGTGGGTGAAGCTTTAGCAAACTCAATAAAAGATTATTTTTCTAATCGCGATAACTTAGATACAATTAAAATTTTAGAAGAAAAAGGGTTGCAATTTAAGACTAAACAACAAAAACCTCTCTCTAACGAGTTAGAAGGGATGACAATAATGATAACAGGTAATTACTCTATCCCAAGGGAGACAATGAAACAATATATAGAGGCACATGGGGGAAAAGTTGGGAACTCTGTAACTTCCTCGACCACATACTTATTAGCAGGAGATAAAGCGGGAGAGTCTAAAATCAAAAAAGCAGAAAAATTAAATATCCCTATAATATCTGAAGAAGAATTT
Source organism: uncultured Bacteroidales bacterium (assembly GCA_946545765.1). Lineage (GTDB taxonomy): Bacteria > Bacteroidota > Bacteroidia > Bacteroidales > UBA932 > Egerieousia. The sequence goes on from CAMNNS010000027.1 coordinate 10,468, forward strand.
TATAGAATCGCATCGCCCGAGAATAATAAAGAGAATATTCATAATAATATCTATAATCAAGATATTAACGATACTAAAAAAGATGATATAGACAATAATAAAGAATTAACACTATTTTAAAAATACAGAAATATGAGAATCACAAAAATTACGGATAAAATCTATTATATAGGTGTAAATGACAGGAGAACAGCTTTGTTTGAAAATAATTGGCCAATTCCTTATGGTGTCTCACTAAACTCTTATCTAATTAAAGATGAGAAAAATGTACTTATAGATACTGTTGAATTTGGTTCAGACAATGATTACCTTAATAAGATAGAGACTATTTTAGATGGTGCTCCAATTCACTATTTAGTAGTAAATCACATGGAACCAGACCATTCGGGAATGATTAAAACTGTTCTGAATAAATATCCTAATCTAAAAATTATAGGTAATGAACAGACTTTCAAACTTTTAAATGCTTATTATAATGTTATCAGAGAAAATTTTATAAGCGTTAAAGATGGAGAGGAGATTTCTATAGGTGCAACAAATCTAAAATTTGTTTATATACCATGGGTGCATTGGCCTGAGACTATGGTAACATACGATACTAATAATCAGGTACTCTTCTCATGTGATGCTTTTGGTGGGTACGGAAGTTTAGATGGTGGTATTTTTGATAATGATTACAATTTTGAAGAGATGTTCCTTCCAGAAATGAGGAGATACTACTCTAATATTGTCTCAAAATGGAGTAATATGGTGGTAAAAGCACTCGGTAAATTGGCAGATGTACCAATTAAGATTATTGCCCCATCTCATGGTGTAATCTGGAAAGATAACCCTAAAAAAGTTTTGGAGTTATACTCAAATTGGAGCGAATTTAAACCAGAAAATGATGGTGTAGTAATTGTATATGCTTCTATGTACGGAAATACCGCTCGCCTTGCAGATAAGATAGGACAAAAATTATCTTGTGCCGGAATAAAGAATATAAGAACTTACGACGTTTCAAAGACTCATGTCTCTTATATTCTCAGCGATATTCTTAAATATAAAGGCTTTATATTAGGTACATGTGCTTATAATACTTTTATGCATCCAATGATGGAGCATCTTTGTAATGAGATAAAAATAATGTCACCAAAAAATAGAGTTTTTGGTATTTTTGGTACAAGTGGTTGGAATGGAGCAGGTGTTAAGTCACTTCTAAAATTTGCAGAAGAGAATAAATTAACCCCTATTACCCCTATCGTAGAAGCTATAGGAGACCCTACCGATGAAAAAATAGAGGAATCTGCAAATAGTTTTGTTAAAGCATTTTATCAAGAGTTAAATAATATTAAGTAATTAGATAAAAGAGATTGATATGTTAGAGAATATAAAAGTTGGAATGACAAACAAAGCAGAAAAAGTTGTCAATGAAAACAATACTGCAGCAGCGGCAGGAACAGGGGCTTTACCTGTTTTTTCTACACCATCAATGATCTCAATGATGGAAGAGGCAGCCTTTTTACTATTAAAAAAAGAACCAATATTGGAGGACAGCGTTGGAACAGGCTTAGAAATCAAACATACTCGAGCTTGTCTTCCCGGCACAAAAGTTTGGGCAGAAGCAACTATAATAGAGGTAGATAGAAGAGCTGTTACTTTTTCTGTAGTTGCATATGATGAGAAAGGTGAAATAGGAAGAGGTATCCACTCCCGATTTGTAATAGATGCTGAGAAATTCCTAAATAAAATTAAAGAGAATAGATAGCAATTATTAGATATGGATAAGTTTAATAATAGAAAGAGTAACCCTTTTAAAGAATTATGGGAAGACTTTACCAACTGGATTAAAAGTTGGAGAGACTCTATTGTTGAACTTATTTCTGAGCTTGTAAGATTCTTTACAATTGACCTTTGGAATATAAATATTAAAAATCAAAAGCCTCTTCACTACTATTTAAAGGTAATAAGTCATACTATCGGGATAAAGAAAAAAGAAGAGAATACAGTTTATCAATTTGGTAAAAAAGTAAAATTTAGACTCGGTTTTTACTCTGCTACCCTTAGTTATTTAACAGTATTAGCATTTGTACCATTCATAGCCGCTATGTTCTTTACTACAAAAGGATTTGGATTAGATAAAGAACTTGAAGTAGTATTATTAGAGGCGTTTTCACCAGATTTAGAGATTGTTAACACAATAATAAATCTTGCAAGGAATATTATCACAAGCATAGAGAGTAATCTTTTTGGATTTATTAGTTTTGCAATTTTTACATGGGCAGTTATATGGTTAATAATCAATATAGAGGTAGCATTTGACGATATTTGGTGTGCTAAAAAAACAAGATCTTTTGGTAAACAACTATTTTACTATATAAGTTTTATTATTATATCTCCATTTATTTTAATACTATTCCTATCTGTATTAGTATTTATAAGTAATGCATTAGGAAATTACGGTGTTAAAATCTGGCGTTTTGAGACAATAAGTGCATTTATGCAGTGGCTTATATACTACGGAATTAGCATAATAGCTTTTTCTGTTATAAATAAGTTTATCCCAAATACTAAAGTGCTTTGGAGAAGTGCTTTTAAAGCATCACTGATAGCCGCTTTTGGTTTTGTCGTAATACAATTTTTATATACAGGAACACAACTTATGGTCTCAAGGACAAATGCAGTATATGGAGTCTTTGCAGCTTTTCCACTATTTTTGATATGGCTAAATATCAGTTGGAAAGTCATTTTACTAAGTGCCCAACTTACAGCATCATTCCAAGAAGAAGATATAAAAATACTTGAAAGTAAAGGGATTAATTATAATTTTAGAAAATAGCAACAATAAACAATAATATACAATTTTAATAATGCAACAGTTAGGAATAAATTTAGATAAGAGCCTTAGTAAAAATGGAGGCGACTTTATAAATGATAATTATATAGAAGAGCTATTAAAAAATAGCACAGAAGATAAAGTAAGGTATCGAGAAATATTTGCAAAGGCACAAGGGAATAACCCTTTAACATTAGAAGAAACAGCTCAACTTCTTGCAATAAAATCTCCTGAGGGTAAAGAGGAATTATTTAATGCTGCAAGAGAGTTAAAAAAACAGATATATGGTAATAGGATAGTCCTTTTTGCCCCACTATACATTGGAAATTATTGCGTAAACAATTGTGCATATTGTGGATTCAGAAAAGAGGCATCAAATACTATAAGAAAAACTTTGAGTCGCGACGAGCTTATCAAAGAGGTTACTCAATTAGAAGATGAAGGGCAGAAAAGGCTTATATTAGTATTTGGAGAATCTCCAAAATATACCCCAGAATATATAGCCGAGTGTACAAAAATAGTTTATTCTGTACACTCAAAAAATGGGGCAATAAGGAGGGTAAATATAAATGCTGCCCCTTTGGATATAAAAGGTTATCAGATAGTTAAAAGTGCAGGAATAGGTACATATCAAGTTTTTCAAGAGACATATCACAAACCTACATATTCAAAATATCACCCTAAAAATACTATTAAGGGCGATTACCTTTGGAGATTAGATGCAATGGATAGAGCATATGAAGCAGGAATAGATGATATGGGAATAGGTGCACTTATAGGTTTATACGATTGGAAATTTGAGGTTATGGGCTTGGTTAGTCATGCTATCCATTTAAAAGAGAAATATGGTGTTGGACCTCACACAATTAGTTTCCCAAGAATTCAACCTGCTACAGATATGACCACAGATCTCCCTTATATTACATCTGATGAGGATTTTGAAAAACTTGTAGCAATAATTAGATTATCTGTCCCTTACACAGGAATGATTATGACAGCAAGAGAAACTAAAGAGATTAGAAATAAAGTTATAGACTTTGGAGTTTCTCAGATTGATGCAGGTACAAGATTGGAAATTGGAGGTTATCAAAAACCAAAAGATTCTCAACAAGCTCTTAACGAGGAACAGTTCCAAATAGGAGATACCAGAAAATTAGAAGATGTAGTATATTGGTTATTACAAAATGATTACATTCCAAGTTTTTGTACATCATGTTACAGAGCCGGAAGAACAGGTGAACATTTTATGGAGTTTGCTATACCAGGATTTATAAAAAAATTCTGTACCCCTAATGCCTTATTAACATTGGTGGAGTATTTAGAAGATTACGCTTCTGAGAAGACAAAGATAGAGGGTTATAGACTAATAAACAAAGAGTTAGATCAAATGCCCGATAGTGCTTACAAACAAAATATTATTAAAAAAATAGAGCAAGCTAAATCGGGAGAAAGAGATTTGAGAGTATAAGTAAATAATTATTTAGTAATGAGCGAGTTTACACAGAAAGATAATGAATTGATAAATAAAGAGTTTGAAGAGTTGAGATTGGCAGCCCTTAAAAGATGTGCTAATCAAGATGAGTACGAAGGTATTATAAAAGCCTTTGAATTTGCAAATCAAGCTCATAGAGGGGTTAGGAGAAAATCGGGCGAACCTTATATACTTCATCCTATATCTGTAGCAAAAATAGTTGTAAAAGAGATAGGTTTGGGATATAAGTCAATTGTTACTGCCCTGCTACATGATGTGGTAGAAGATACAGAATATACTTTAGATGACATATCGCGATTATTTGGGAGTAAAATTG
>CAMNNS010000028.1 GCA_946545765.1 uncultured Bacteroidales bacterium
CCTCGCTCTCAACAGCAGAAAACCAGAAAGTATCTGACCAGCAATAAGCTAAAGAGCCAACAATTCCAGAGCCTATAATTTTAATTGCATCATGCAATTCTACTTTTTGTTTTAACTCTTGCCCCCCTTTTTCCAATAATCTTTTTGCCAAGTGAACTATAGTAAGATATAAAAACAAGATTGTAAGGGCAGAGCAAATAGCACTCATAGCATTTACTAAAAAGGCAGCATTTTCTTTGTCGCCGAATATGGTAAAAATTCTGGCAAATACTTGGAATACCGGATTTCCAGGAGGATGCCCTACTTCTAATTTATATGAGGAGGCCGTAAATTCACCACAATCCCAAAAGCTTACAGTTGGTTCGATGGTTGCCAAATATGTAACAGCACTAATTAAAAAGACAACTATTGCCGCTATAGAATTTATCCTTCCAAATCTTTTTATATCCATAATTTCTACCTTTTTTCTTAATCTATTAAGTAAAACATGAGTAACAAAGATACATTTTTATCTCTTTTAATAGTAACTTTGCACCAAAATATGTTTGTTTTATGCAAAAAGGGGAAAAAGGTAGTTTAGCAGACCAATTAAGATTAAAATTAGGACTTCCAGAAGAATACACACCACAAATAGAAGACTCTACCTATACAACTAAAGAGGAAGAGCAACAATATAACACTAAAGGTAAGATTATTGTCCTTTTGGAGAAAAAAGGGAGAGCAGGGAAACAAGTGACAATTGTTAGAGGTTTTGAATCTTCAGAAGAGCAAATTGAGGGAATCGGGAAACAAATTAAAACTCAATGTGGTGTAGGTGGGGCTGTAAAAGATGGAGAGATAATCATTCAAGGTGATAAAAGAGATAAGATCGTACAAATTTTAACAAACATGGGATTTAATGCCAAACGAGGAAATTAAAATAGATACTGTAGCTTCTATAAAGAGTGCTTGGGGCGACATTTCCACATCTGTCAAAGAGGTAGAAAGTCCATCAAGAAGAGAGGTACCCTCTCAAATAGACTCCGTTACAAATCTATTTATTCTTGTATCCCTGATTTTGTTTATGCTTATCGCTACAGATAGAATCTTAGAGGGCATAGGACGCTCATTTAACTCAATACTAAGCGTTAAAAGGCTTAAAGAGATCGATTGGGAACTAACATTAAGAAGTAGCAGAAATACAACTATGGTGTTTATCATATTACTTCTATGCTTCCTAATCTCTTATAATTCACAAGAGTTGTCCATAAATAAATACCAACTTTCAACCCCTATTTTATATACAATTACATCTCTCTCCATTTTCCTTTTTTTAGCAATCAAAGGATTCTTTTTAACTCTGTTAGATTATTGTAATAAGTCTGACATTTTTAGGTTTATAAACAGATATTTCAGAGATTACCTAATTGTCTCTTTATGCTCTATTATTATTGGGGTAATACTTTTTTATCTATCCCAAAACCTACTCTCTTCTTTTATAAATATCTGGATTTTGGCAAGTTTGATTCTCCCATATATATTTTATTTAGTGGTCACTTCTGTTGTTATACTAAAAAATAATTTTTCTATTTTTTTCTACATTTTGTATATTTGCGCCCTTGAAGTTTTACCTATTGTTTTAATAGTTAAAGTCTTTTCTTTATTATGATAAATAAAATTTTAATAGCACAGCCTCAGCAGGCAGGGAGTAACCCACAATATATAAGTATCAGTAATAGATACTCTGTTAGCATAGATTTTATGCCTTTCTTTAGCATAGAACCTATTGGTTTAAGAGAATTTAGAGGTCAAGGAATAAATATATTAGACTTCTCAGCGATAGTTTTCACTGCTAAAGCTTCTATAGATGCTTTTTTTAAAATCTGTCAGCAATTGAGGATAAAAATTCCAGATTCTCAAAAATATTTCTGCACAACAGAAGGGGTTGCCTTTTACCTACAAAAACATATCATTTATAGAAAAAGAAAGATTTTTTATGGAGATGGGACTTTTGGCTCTATAATAAAACTTGCGACATTAGATAAACATAAAAATGAGAAGTTTTTAATAGTTTCACCCGACCACCATAATCCAGAGCTTTTAAAACTATTTGAGCAATCAAAACTTAAATATTCTACATCTATCATGTCTAAATTTGTGGATGCGGATTTAAAAGGATTGAATATCTCTAATTACCAGATTATAGCCTTTTACAATGCGATAGATGTTCGTTCTCTAAAATCAAATTTTTCAGACTATAAACAAGCCGACACAAAATTCATAGCCTTTGGGGCGGGTACTAAAAAAGCGATGGAAGAGGCTAAGCTTAAAGTAGCTATTAGCGGACCAACTAAAGAGATACCTTCTATGGGAAATGCTATAGAACAACTACTTAAAGACCCTAACTTTAAACAAGAGCCCATAAAACCAGAGATTATAACTACGGCTGTTAATAATCCCACAAAGAGTACTGATAAAAAAGCCGTAACTAAGAAAACTGTAGCTGTTAAAAAGAGTGCTACTAAAAAAACTATAGTTAAGAAAGCTACTACTAAAAAGGCTACAAAGAAAAAAGTTGTAGCTAAGAAACCTATAATTGCTAAAAAGAGTGCTACTAAAAAAACTATAGTTAAGAAAGTTACTACGAAAAAAGTTACAAATAAAAAAGATGTAACTAAGAAACCTACAATTGCTAAAAAGAGTGCTACTAAAAAAACTATCGTTAAAAAAGCTACTACGAAAAAAGTTACAAATAAAAAAGATGTAACTAAGAAACCTACAATTGCTAAAAAGAGTGCTACTAAAAAAACTATCGTTAAGAAAACAACTACGAAAAAAGTTACAAATAAAAAAATTGTAACCAAGAAACCTGTAGCTGTTAAAAAGGTTGCTAAAAAAGTAGTAATTAAAAAGGGCGGTATAGCGATTAAAAAGAAGAAAGGGGCAAAGAAATAGCTTCTAATGTCTTATAAGTATCTAAATAACAAATTAGAAAAGAAAGAACGCCTTAATCTAAAAAGAGAGATAGAAGAGATTAGAGAAAGGGGAAATGTCTCTTTTCATTATCCTATAAGAGCTACCTATATTTTTAATAAAGACAAACACTCAAAGATTCTTACACTTGCTCCAAAAAAATTGTTCAAAAAAGCTGTTAGCAGAAATTTAATAAAACGGAGAATACGAGAGTCTTATAGAGTAAACAAAAATTTATGTAGGTATAATACAAATATTTTTCTTCACTATATCGGGAGAGAAATTTTACCAAAAAAAGTTATAGAAGAGGCGGTTAAAAAGATTCTGATAGATATTAACAACACTAAAGATAAAACTGCCTTAGAGTTAAATAAAAAAGTAAGGGGGAATAATTTGTTACAACAACTATTCAAACTCCTTAAGAGAGTTTTCAGCTTCCCTTTTATTGTTTTAATCAAATTATATCAAATATGCATTTCCCCTATTAAACCGCCAACTTGCAGATTTACACCTACTTGTTCTGAATACTCAATAACTGCTTTTAAAAAATATGGCCCTATAAAAGGATTATGGCTCTCTATCAAAAGATTAAGCAGATGCCATCCTTGGGGTGGAAGTGGATATGACCCAGTGCCTTAATTATTCAATCTCGCTACCATAGAATCTACTATAAATAGATTTTTGGTCATCAAATTCTCTACTTAAAGAGTCTAAATCATCTGTTGGGATATTCTTGAGTGTGAGCATTATCAACCCATCAACACAATAGTTAAAATCGGGGTCAACATTAAAGTCTATAATTTTTGCTCCAAGTTTTAGATATTTTTTAACAAGAGTAGGAAGCCTATATTTGCCCGAACTAACTCTATATAAATATCTGTCAAAGCCCTCTAAATTATCCATTTTATTGCCAACAAAATAATCTACCTCTACTCTACCAAAATCCTCTACAAATGGATATTTTGGCGATAATAAACCTTTGTATCTTTTATCCGCAGCTTTTTCTCTAAGATAATGAATCATTACACTTCTATAAAACAATGGATACCAAGAACTTATACTTACAGGCCCTAAAAGATGATTATACTCTTGATTTCTTATCATCACATAAAACAAACCCTTGAGTAGCAAAATTAGCCCCATTGTATCTTTCTGATGACTAAGAGAGACAAAAGATCTTCCTAATTCAACACTCTCTGAGAGAACTCCTTTAAAATCTTCTTTATAACGGAACAATGTATCAGAATAAAACCCTTTGATTCCGTATTGTTTTAGAATCTCTTTACCTAATCCTATTCTATAAGCCCCAACTAAATCTTTTTTATTGTCGTCCCAAAGGATTAAATGTTTATAATATTTGTCGTAATCATCTATGTCTAATTCTTTTCCTGTCCCCTCTCCCACATCTCTAAATGCCTCTTCTCTTCTAATACCAATCTCTTTCATCAGATTTGGAATTTTCTCATAATCTAATAAATAAGAAGAATAGTTCCCAACTGTAAATAGTTTAGCCTCTTTGTTTTCCTCTATCTCTTTCAAAAGTAATTCGGTATCTATAGGGGGTAATATTGGGAGAGAAGATTCTGTTTTTATTGGAGTAAAGTTGGTATCCGCCTCTAAAGCATAACTTCTACTTCTTAAATACTTTGCTATAGATTTGTCATCTTTAAAGCTATCCAACTCTACTGAATTTATATGACTTCCAATCCTCATTAAAATTTCTTTCCCTTTTTTATTAGATAACTCACCCGGAAGTCTCAAATCGCTGAGTTTTACACTTATTTTATTTAGAAGCTGGAAATACCACGAATTTTCTCCATTAAAATATATCGGTAATATTGTTGCTTGAGCCCTCCTTGCCATCCTAATAAGAGTTGGTTGCCACTCTGTGTCTATAGTAGAAGAGACCTCTCCCGCAGGAAAAACAACTAATGCACCACCACTATTTAGATGTTCATCTGCTTGCCTTAATCCTGTATAACTACTTCTGACAATTCTTCCAAATCCGTAAGTCGTATTTACAGGGATAAAATATTGTTTAGTGTTGGGTATTTGTGCCACAAACATATTTGTAAGCACCTTTATATCAGGTCTTACTTTACTTAAAATAGTTAGGGCGACCATCCCATCTAACCCACCGAAAGGGTGATTGGAAGTTATAAGAAGTTTCCCCTCTTTAGGAACAGATTGCAATGCCTCTTTATTGTACTCTATTGTAATGCCTAAATACTCTATTAGCTTATCTATAAAGTCAATGCCATCATATTCTGAGACATGAGAATACATTTCATTCAACTTATCAAATCCTGCAACCTTCATTGCAAGGGCAGCAACAACATTTCCCGCTACACCTGGAATTTTAAGTGCATTCTTTACTTCAGATTTATTGATTACTTTTGTATCCATCTTAGTATGACAAATTATAACAAAGATAAGATAAAAAAGGAAATTATAAACCTTTTGCCCGATGAACCTGGTGTGTATCGCTTTTACAACAACAGCGGTAAGATTATCTATGTAGGTAAGGCTAAGAATCTTAAAAGGAGAGTCAGATCATATTTTTCTTCATCCGATAAATTAAATATGAAGACTCAACTACTTGTCAGCAAGATTTCAGATATTAAATATACTGTAGTTGATAGTGAACAAGATGCTCTTCTTTTAGAAAACAACCTAATTAAGGAGTATAAACCTCGTTACAATATCCTTTTAAAAGATAGCAAGACCTACCCTTGGATCGTTATTAAAAATGAACCATTCCCAAGAGTATCTACAACCAGAAGAGTTCTGAAAGATGGTTCTATATATTTCGGGCCATACAGCTCCGCTCAATATGCTCACCACCTTAATGAGCTAATCCACTCATTATTTAAACTTAGGAGTTGCAATCTTAAACTCAATAAAAAAGATATAGAAGGGGGGAAATTCAAAGAGTGCTTAAATTGGCATATTAAAAAATGTGAAGCCCCTTGCATTGGTAAAATCAGTGAAGATGAGTACAATAATAATATCAATTATATAAAATCTATTCTTAAAGGAAATGTTGCCCCTTTGGTGAAAGAATTTAAGACTAAAATGGTAGAGGCATCAAATAATTTGAAATTTGAAGAAGCCGAAGAATATAAAGAGAAAATGACTATTCTCAACTCTCACTATAATAAGTCTTTGATTGTTCAACCTACACTCACTAACATAGATATTTTTTCTATTCTTTTTGACAAACGCGAAAAAAACTCCGTTGCTTTTGGCAACTATTTGAGAATAAGCAATGGAGCTATAATTCAAGTTTTAAATTTTTCTGTGAAAAATCATATCGCGAGTAGAGAAGAACTATTGTCTCAACTTATAATATATGTGTATAAAACATTAAAAGAGACCGGATATTCACCTAATAAAGAGATTATTGTGCCTTTTTATCCCGATATGACAAATCTCATTTTTGAGTTTCCCGAGATAAAAGAGGAGCATTTTCATATTCCACTTAAAGGTGACAAACTTTCGCTTTTAGATTTGAGTAGAAAGAATGCTCAAGAGTATATGATACAATCTCTCAAACAAGAATCGCTTAAAAATCCCGATGAGAATAAGAACATAAGTGTCAAGATGTTAAAAAGAGATCTACATCTCAAAGAAGAGCCTGTTCATATAGAGTGTTTTGATAACTCTAATACTCAAGGGACAAATCCCGTTGCCTCTTGCGTTGTTTTTAAAAATGGTAAACCAAGTAAAAAAGATTATAGGAAATTTAATATAAAAACAGTAGTTGGAGCAAACGATTTTGCCTCTATGTATGAGGTTGTAACGAGGAGATATTCAAGGTTGTTAGAAGAGGGAGAATCGTTACCGCAACTTATAGTTGTAGATGGTGGTAGAGGGCAATTGGATTTTGCCTACAAAGCTCTGTGCGATATTGGTTTAGAAGAGACAATCCCGATAATTGGGATAGCAAAAAGATTAGAGGAATTATTAAAGCCCGGCGACCCGAATCCCCTTTTTTTAGATAAAAACTCCCCTTCTCTAAAATTGATTATGCAACTAAGAGATGAGGCACATAGGTTTGGTATCACTTTTCATAGGGCTAAAAGGAGTAAAGGGCAGATCAAGTCTGAATTAGATGATATAAAGGGGATTGGAGAATCTACAAAAGAAAAACTATTGCAAAAGTTTAAAAGTGTTCATAGAATCAAAAATGCCAATTTAGAAGAACTTGCAGAGTGCATAGGAAACTCCAAAGGGAGAATTGTATATAACTATTTACAGTCTTACAAAAACAAATCAGATATAGACTAAATTCATAACTCTAAAGCAATACCATTTCATAGCGAATATTCAAAGGATAATTCTCTTTTTTTGCAATCTCTAAGACATTTACTATATTTGACCTTACAAAACCAATAATATAAACAATGTGGAACCTCCCAGTGTGTCGTTAATAATGCTCTTAAGCTCTGTAGCGGATGATGTGCCCCCCGTCTCGGGAAGTGCTATAATAGAAAACATATTTATCGCGATATTTATAATTATACTACTCTTTTGCTCGGGTTTAATGAGTGGTAGCGAGGCCGCTTATTTCTCTCTATCGCCACAAGAGAAAGAACAGATAAAGGGGAGTGATGATAAAAGGGGAAGAAGAGTTATCACTCTGCTTTCAAAACCTAATAACCTGCTAAGTGTTATTCTACAAGCAAATTCTCTAATAAATATTCTAATTGTACTATTGTCTAATATTTTGCTAAGTAGAATCTTTAACTTTAACGACAATCCTCTTTTAGAATTTGTTATCTGTACCATTATTGTAACCTTTTTTCTTGTACTATTTGGTGAAGCTTTGCCAAAGATACTCGGCACTCAAAAGCCTGTGAGTTTTTCTAAGTTTACAAGTGGAACTCTCTCTATTTTAAGGCATATAACACTCCCGATGGATAAGGGGATAAACTATATTGTTAAAACTTTTGAAAACGCAAGACCTCACTCAAATGAGGAAGAGGGGCAAAAGGAGGAGGAGTATAAATATCTCAGCGATGCAGTAGATATGACACTCCCTCAAAACACAAAACAAAAAAGATTGTTAAAAAATATTTTAACACTATCTCAAAAATCTGTTGCTCAAATTATGAAACCAAGGGTAGATGTTGTAACAATAGATATAGAGATTGATAATGACCAAGTTATAGAGATAGCAAATAAATGTGGATACTCCCGAATCCCTGTCTATAAAGAGAATTTAGATGATATTAGAGGGTTTCTATATATAAAAGATATGGTACCTTATATTATTTCAAAAAAAGGGGGAGATGAAAACACTTTTTCCACCACAAATATTAAAAAGTTTGATTGGAGAAAAAGAATCAGAGAGGCATACTTTGTCCCAGGTTCTATGAAAATAAATGATTTATTAGAAGAACTTAGAAAAAGGAAACTGCATTTAGCTATAGTTGTTGATGAATATGGGGGAATGGACGGAATTGTAACAATGGAAGATATTTTAGAAGAGATAGTTGGAGAGATTAGTGATGAAAGCGATAAGTAATTTTACAAATTAGTTAATAGATATAAAGATTATAAAAATGGGACTTTATTTAAAAAAAGAACTAAAGAATGGTGCTACTATTGGAGTGTGGAAAATAGATGAGACAGAAGAAGAATTATTGAACTTATTAGGAGAGGCAAAAGGGGAGTTAGAAAAAGAGTTAGAAAATATTAAACTATATAAAAGCCAACAACACCGCAAAGAACAATTAAGTGTAATTCTACTTGTAAATGAGATATTTGGCAAGATTATGCATATTGGGCATCACGATAATGGTAGCCCTTATTTAGAAAACGATTCTACAAAAATTAGTATTACCCACACTACCGGATTTTCTGCAATTATAATAGATCCAAGTCAAGATGTCGGGATAGATATAGAGAGCATTAAAAGAGATTTCTCTTCTGTTGAGAAAAAAGCTTTATCACCAGAAGAAATAGATGACCTTATAGAGGTTGATATAGAAGATAAAGAACAAATGCAGGAGAGAAATGTGCAACTCGCTATTTATTGGTGTGCTAAAGAGGCAATATATAAAAGAATGGGGAGAAATTTGGTTGAATTTGCCGAAGATATTGAGTTAGAAAAATTTACTGTTAAAGAAGAGGGAGAGGTATATGCCGTCTTTAAGTATCCTAAAGAGGAACAAGTGCAAGATGAAGATGGAGAAGATTTGAACGAATTAGAAGAGTTTGAATTAGAATATGAGATTTTTGAAGATCATATATTAGTCTGGCTCGTTGGATAAAATTTTGATATAAAATTTCTCCACCATACCAATAGGGTGATATTCTTGTTTTGCTCTACGAAGCCCTAAATCACCTGCATCGTCCTCTCTATTTATAATCTCAAAAGCTAAACCGATATTCTCTTTACACTCCCCGGCTTCTTGCATAAGGGTAGTATTTAGGTAGTTAAGAAACTCGTAACTGATTGTTTGATAAGCGCCGCGAATCGTTGAGAAGGCTTTTTCTATATGAACAAGTATTGTATTAGAGTTCATTTTTTCCCCTATCGTAAAGGCAACCACTTTCTCTTTTACCCTTAGCAAGCCACCATATAATTTTAAGGAGAAAAAATTATTTAACGCATTTTTTACAGAACACTGTTCAGCAGTTAGAGAGGAATTCTTCATACACCCATTCAATTTGCACCACTCCTTATTCATCTCTATACACTCTTCTATATTGTTCTCATTGATAGGTTCAAAACTCCATTCGTTATCTCTTTTAAAACCATTTACAAAATTCCTTTTACTTTGATACTTCTTCCCCTTTAGGGTTAACAGACTCTCTCCACAATAAAGGTAATCGTAACTATTTCTCATCGGGAAGATAGAGAGAGAAAGAGTTGTTGCACCTTGACTCTTTCTTCTATTTATAAAATTCTCTATCCAAAGTTTTTGATCTTGTAAAGCACAAATAAAAGCAGGGGAGGCATTATGAGATTTTGCATCGGTGAAGATTAGCTCAACCGCCTCTTCTAATAGTTGATTATCTGTTTGATTAATAGAACCTAAAGCCCCTTTACCTACAGGGAAAAGATAGTTAAAGGTTTTTTCTGTAGTTTGGTTATTTTCTAAATTGAGAGATTGTTCGGGTGTGTATGATAATATTGTCTCCTCATGTTTAGTATCTGCATAGCGTATTAAAAGAATATCTTTATAACGGGCTACATTTGTATGTATAATATCTCTCCATATATACATTACTGTAAAATTGTAGTCTGTGGCATTATAATCAGAATAGGATAGGAGCTCATTTATCCAACCCCTATCCTCTATCTCAATTTTTCTAAAATCGTCTTTTAATATTCCCATTTTTAACCATTTACTCTACAGCCAACCACTCCTTTAACAATTTGATAGCCTCCTCTTTCATAGGCTGAGGGAGATTGGATATTCTTGCTCTATGACTTCCACCGGGAGCGATATAAAATTTAATATTATCATTGCCTGGGCTTAAAGGTCTTACAGAAGACCATGGATCCCACTCTCCATAAATAAAGATCATTTTAGAATCGGTTGTGGCAATAAAATTTGTAATACGTTTACTTAAAGTCTCGTCAAACTTAAACTCTCTTCCCCCAGGTAAAAATATTTTTCTTAAATATCCTTCTGTAGATTTCACTTTTAATAGCCCTTTAAAAGGCTCTGTATCATAAGGATAATAACCTAATTCTTTAGCTGCTTGAACAAAGAAAGGGGCGTTGTCATCCCAACTTTGGAAATAGTCTGGACCTACCGAATTAGCAAAAAATTTAAATAACTCCTCATCTGAAGTTGTCTCAATATTAGGAATTATACTTGTAGGATAACCCCATTGCCAAAATGCAAAAGAAAATTCCAATACACAATAATCCAAAACTTCTGGGATAGAGATATTATAGACAATATTCTTTTTCTTTGAGAACTCTTCTAATAGCGGTTCCATTTTATCTCTACGCTTTAATATCTCTTTCTGAAAATTAAGTATTATTTCTCTATCTTTTGGAGTACCAACAGAATCTCTTATAAATGGCTGAGGGCGGCTATCCTCTTGAGCAAATGCAACAGGACCAACATAAGGGACAGAACAATCTACATCATTAGGGTAAAAAGAAGTATATGCCATACAATTTTCACCCCCTTTACTTATACCTGTGGCAACCCATTTACCCGAGAAGATTCTACCCATTTGTAACCTAATATTATGCAGGTCAGCAGCCTCTTGTTCTGCTGTCATATAATCCCAATTTAGATCTGCCCAACTAATTGTAGAATCTTTTTGTTTGAATGGGACACTATTGTTAAAATATCTGTGTTCTACAACAATGTAATTACAATTTAGAAGGCGGGCAATCTCTTCATAGTAATTAGGGTTTAACCCATACTTTCCTGTATAACCCTCTGTTATTAAAACATTTGGTCTATCCCACCCTGCAAAAGCTACTACAACCATCTGTTTAAAATCTCCTAAAGATGGATTCTTATGATCTATCGGTTGAGTAACATAAAAAACAAATTTGCTTTTTATCTTATCTTTTAATTGGTCTCCTATTTTTAATGGCTGGATATCTGATATTTGTGCATACGACTCTCCTTGCGGAAAATGATTGAGTTTTAGTAAATCTTCTGATGTCAAAATCTTATTTTCTGCAGTAGGGCAACAACTTTTTTTCTCCTGATTTTCTTGTGCGTAAGAGTTTGTTGTTATCCCAAATAGTAAAATAATAACAGGTAAAATTCTTAATAATTTATTTTTCATGTTTTTAAGGATTTTATATTCAAATCAAATATAAAAAAATTTTATTTCCCGATGGGTGTGATTCTATAGAAAGTTATTTTTTTTGTTTGGCTTTGTTAGATATATTTTCTACTTTTGCCCCACTTAAAAAGTGCTTTAGTTTATTTAAATTAAAAAGTATAATTCATTTGATGAAGAATTTTGTAGAAGAACTTAAATGGCGTGGCATGATTCATACAATAATGCCAGGGACAGAAGAGCAACTCATGAAAGAGCAAACAAGTGCATATGTGGGAATAGATCCTACTGCAGATTCCTTGCATATTGGGCACCTTGTAAGTATTATGATTTTAAAACATTTTCAGGCATGTGGTCATAAACCTATTGCACTTTTGGGAGGAGCAACAGGTATGATTGGGGACCCATCTATGAAAAGCCAAGAGAGAAAGTTGTTGGATGAAGAGACTCTCCGCCATAATCAAGAGTGTTTAAAGAAACAATTAAGCAAATTTTTAGATTTTAAAGAGGGGGGGGCGATCTTAGTTAATAACTACGATTGGATGAAAGATTTTTCTTTTTTAGATTTCATTAGGAATGTTGGCAAACTCATTACTGTCAATTATATGATGAGTAAAGATTCTGTAAAAAAGAGACTTAATGGGGAGGAAAGAGAGGGTATGTCTTTCACCGAGTTCTCATACCAACTAATCCAAGGATACGATTATAAATATTTGAATGAGCATTATAACTGTAAACTCCAAATGGGAGGGAGTGATCAATGGGGTAACATTACAACTGGAGCAGAACTAATTAGAAGGACTACCGGGAATGAAGTGTACGCCCTTGTTTGTCCACTAATTACAAAGGCAGATGGTGGTAAATTCGGGAAGACAGAAAAAGGAAATATCTGGCTAAGTCCAGAATATACGAGCCCTTACACTTTTTACCAATTCTGGCTAAATGTTAGCGATGAAGATGCCGAAAGATATATTAAGATATTCACAATGCTATCTAAAGAAGAGATAGAGAAAGCGATTGAAGAACACCGTAAAGATCCCGGAGTGAGAAGTTTGCAAAAACTACTTGCTAAAGAGATTACAATAATGGTACATTCTGAGCAAGATTATCAAAATGTTTTAGAGGCTTCCCAGATTTTATTTGGAAAAGCAACAAAAGATGCCCTTCAAAATTTAGATGAGAGAACATTTTTAGAGATTTTTGAGGGGGTACCACAATATAGCCTATCAAAAGAGAAATTATCAAGCCCGATATTAGATTTACTTGCAGTAGAAACAGATGTATTCCCATCAAAAGGTGAAGCTCGCAAAATGATTACTGCTAATGGTTTAAGTATCGATAAAGAAAAATTCACAGACCCTAATGGAGTGCTTGGAGAGGGATATTTAATAAAAGAGAAATATATTCTTGTACAGAAAGGGAAAAAGAATTACTATATCTTGAAATTTGAGTAGATGGTATATAGACACTCTCTATTGCTCATAAGCTCCATCTTTACTCTCAAAGATACAAGATGGTTCTAAAACCTCTACGCTGTGCCAAGCCCCTTGAGGTATTTGAATTCCATATAATTTTTCACGAGGAGAAATACGATACCGAGCTATCTCCCGAAAACGCTCCACTTCTATAGGACTTATCACATCGGGAGAGGTGATATTATTTATATCTTTTGAAACCTCTTCATAAAAAACCTCCTCAAGAACGCCCTCTAAACATATTATTGTCTCAGAAGTTTTTATATGGCGATGTATCGGGACATAAGTCCCTGGCTCTAAAAAATTTAACATTCTTTGAGATGTATCGCTTGGTGTTGTTCGCAAATCAAAATTTATACGCTTCCGCTCATTATTCTTTGCTTTCTCGTGCAATGCTACAAGTAGCTCTTTATCTATTATTTGTACTTCCATTATTCTATGTTGGTTATGGTTATTATTTTAATTTGGCAAGGTACTCTTCATGTAGGTGATAGTACTTCATTTTGAACAATATATATACTACAGATAATACTATATAACAACCAGCGAGATACCCCCAGTGCCACCAGACATTATCGGGAATAATGTATATAAAGACAAGGGAAACAATCAGTTGTAGTGCCATATAAATCAAACTAATAAGAACATGATTCATTTTGAGTTCATTAGCCATTATCTGATAAACATGTTTACGATGAGCAAGACCTAAATTTTCTCTCAATAAAATTCGGTGACAAATAGTTAGAGTGCCATCAACTCCATAAACTATAAGAAATACCAAATAGGTAACATCCCCTGTTTTCATTACCACACAACCTATGATAAAGAGCAAGATATAAGCAATACCAACACTTCCTACATCACCTGCAAAACACTTTGCCTTGCCTCGTGGTCTAAAATTAAAAAAGCAAAAGACCAATAAAGATAAACCTACTACTATTAAAAATGATTCATCAATGAAACCCTCTCCTATACTTCTCTTTAACTCTATATTCTTAATAATTAACGGGAACAAAACAGCCAATGAATATCCACCCGTAATACCATTGATCCCATCCATAAAATTAATAACATTAGAGGCACCAACACAAACAATCAATGCTATTATTACCATCCACCACATATCCCATTGTAACATTCCAATCTCATAAAATATCATAGCCATTACAGCGAATTGTGCTACCAACCTTACTGAATCTGGCAAAGAGCGAATATCATCTATACAAGAGACC